>JAFGNY010000050.1 GCA_016926765.1 Bacteroidales bacterium
ATCCGTTACTTCGATGAGCAATTTCAGGAGCATGATGAACGTTATGATGGCATCCTGGCCAGGATTATCCAGCATGAATATGATCATACGGAAGGCATTACAATGGCCGAACGGATCAGTCCTTTGAAAAAAATGCTTTTAAAGCGAAGGTTAAAAGAGATCGCTGAAGGTAAGGTGGATGTCCATTACAAGATGATCTTTCCGGTGGTGAAAAGAGGGAAAAGGTAAGACGAAAGACGAGAGACGAAAGACGAAAGAGATAGAAGGTAACTAATTAATAATCATAATTATGATAAAGAGGTCAGTATATTTATTTTTTTTAGGTGTCATTTTTCTGGTATCCGCTTGCGGGATATCAAAAGAAAAAAGCGAACAGCGCATCGTCTCCATGGAGGAGCGGTTGTTTAATTCCGAAACCGGTTTCTCTCAGGCGGGAGCCGACTCCCTGATCCAGCTATACCGGGATTTTGCAGCAACTTACCCAAACGATTCGCTCTCTCCGGTCTATCTTTTTAAAGCAGCTTCCATTACCATGAATCTGCAGGATGGCTCCGGGGCGATGGCCCTGTTTGACCAGATCAGGGAATCTTACCCGGATTTCGAAAGAGTTCCCTTGTGCCTTTTTTTTAAAGGATATATCCAGGAAAACCTGATGGGCGACATTGATCAGGCAAGGGAGACATACCAGCTTTTCATCGATACCTATCCTGATCACGACTTTGTGGATGATGCCCAGGCATCGATAGACAACCTTGGGAAAACACCTGAACAGATGATCCGGGAATTTGAATCAGGTCAGAAGGCATCCACTGAAAGTGACGGGAAATAGGGGTTATTCTGTAGGTCTCTCAGGACCGGAAAAGTCTTTCCAGAATTTCATTTAACTGAACCGGCTTGATATCCAGGTAAAGTTTCCCTTCGAGGCTATAGGAAATCGCTCCGGTCTCTTCCGAAACGATGATCGCGATGGCATCTGTTTTTTCTGTCAGGCCAACGGCAGCACGGTGACGTAAGCCACAAACGGAAGGGATTTCCGGGTTATTGGATACCGGCAGGATACATCGTGCTGCTCTGATCACATCATGGAGGATGATCATAGCTCCGTCGTGAAGCGGACTGTTTTTAAAAAAGATGGTTTCGATCAGTAAATCCGAGATTCTTGCATCAACAATCCGACCTGTCTCAACATAAGGGGTCAGCTCATTTTCCCGTGCGATCACGATCAGCGCTCCGGTTTTCAAATCGGCCATATGTTTACAGGCTTTCACGATGTTATCCAGATCCAGATTTACTACCGTATTCAGATTGTATTTCCAGAAAAGAATTCTCCTCCGGTGTCCCCTGATAATCCGGGTGTTACCAACCATCAGCAGAAACTGTCGGATTTCGGGTTGAAACACCACGATGAGAGCAATCACACCTACGCTGATGAACTGACCCAGGATCTCACTGAGCAGTGGCATCTGGAGCGCTCCTACAATCTTCCAGATCACAAACAGGGCAATGATCCCGATAAAGATCTTGATAGCGGCTGTCCCCTTTACAATAGCATAGATCTCATAGAGCAGGATGGAAAAAAGCAGGATGTCGATGATATCGACGATCCGGATAGAGAAAAGATTTTCAAGCAGTATCACAACGACTGATTCAACATTTACGGTTCACAACATTCACGATATTCACGCCAAAATTACACAATTCTACCCGTTTATCGCCTTCACCAGTTTTACAGCCTGCATAGCTTCTTTCACATCATGCACCCGCAGAAGGAGAGCTCCTTTCAGTAACGCAATGGTATGCAGGACGGTGCTTCCGTTCAACGCTTCCGACGCAGTTACTTCCAGCGTTTTCTGGATCATCGACTTCCTGGAAATGCCTATAGCGACCGGATATCCCAGACTTTCGAACTCCTGAAGCCGGTCCAGGATCTCAAAATTCTGTTCCACCGTCTTCCCGAAGCCAAAACCGGGATCGATCAACACCTGGGTAGCGCCGAGCTCCCGGAATTTGTTCGTCTGTTGATGGAAAAAATAGGCGATCTCTGTTACAACATCCTGGTATTCAGGGTGAAGCTGCATGGTAGCGGGAGTTCCTTTCATGTGCATCAGGATGAAGGGAACGTTCAATGCGGCAATTGTTTCCGGCATGCTCTCTCCAAATCGTCCTCCATAGATGTCGTTGATCATATCAGCGCCCAGGGAGATTGCTTCAGAGGCTACAGACGGATGAAAGGTGTCAACGGAAAGAAAACAATCCGGAAACTCTTTTCTGATCGCTGTAAGCGAGGGAACCAGGCGTTTTAGCTCTTCTGATTCCGGAATTTTTTGTGCCCCCGGACGTGTTGATACTGCCCCGATATCGATGATCGATGCCTCCTCCTTCAGCATCTGCTCCACCCGACGTAACTGGGCATCCGGAGAATGAAAATCACCCTGGTTGAAAAAAGAATCCGGAGTGATATTCAGGATGCCCATCACCCGGGGAGAATTGAGATCCAGTCGTTTTCCGTTGAAAGAGAGAACCATAGAGGATTTTCGATTTACGATTTACGATTATAGGTTTGGAATCTGGTTCAAAGATACGGGATTTGCCAAAATTGAGTAATTTTAGCCATCCCAAGAGACTCTATTCAATGGATGACATTCAGAAAACCTCACAACAGTTTGATCTGGTTATTCAGGCCTGCCGGGAGATCTTTCTCATGAAACTGAAAGATTATGGTGCCGCCTGGAGAATCCTTCGTATCCCTTCGATTACGGATCAGGTGTATATCAAAGCACAGCGAATCCGGAGCATCGATACCAAAGGGGCCCAGAAGGTCGCTGAAGGAATCCGTTCTGAGTTTATCGGCATCATCAATTATTCGGTAATTGCATTGATTCAACTTGAACTCGGAGCAGTGGAAACCCTGGAACCCCTGCTTCCGAAAGAGGGGGAGAGGCTCTACAACAACTACATCCAGGCGGCCAAAGATCTGATGCTGAATAAAAACCACGACTATGGTGAAGCTTGGAGAACGATGCGCCTGGGTTCTCTCACAGATATTATCCTGATGAAGCTGATGCGAATCAAACAAATCGAGGATAACCAGGGAAAGACGTTTATTTCGGAGGGAATTGATGCGAATTATTACGATATCATAAACTATGCTGCTTTTGCACTAATTAAACTCGACTATGAAGTTTGTTAGGAATCTGTTCCGGATTCTTGTTGGGATAGTTTTTATTTTTTCCGGATTTGTAAAAGGGATTGACCCGTTAGGTACTGTCTACCGGATGGAGGATTATTTTCTTGCGTTTGGTATGGCATGGGCGATTGAGTTCGCTCTCCCGCTTACCATCTTTCTCTGTATTCTCGAATTCGTTATTGGGATCAGCCTGCTGTTCAATCTCTGGATCCGGAGAAGCGCCTGGGTGCTTCTTCCGATGATGACCTTTTTTACGATCCTTACTTTTTTCGATGCTTTTTTTAACCTGGTTGCCGATTGTGGCTGTTTTGGTGATGCAATCAAAATGACCAATATGGAGACATTCCTTAAGAATGTCGTTCTTATGGCGCTTGTCGTGCCGATTTTTCTGTGGCGGAATAGATACAAGAGCAGGTGGTCACAAACAGGAGAAATCCTGGGACTGGCAGCCGTAACGCTCCTTTTTACCGGACTCTCCCTTTTTTCCTTGTGGCATTTGCCGGTTGTTGATTTCCGGGAGTGGAAAGTAGGAGCCAGGGTCAATAAACCCAGTGAATTACCTGTTCGTTTTTATGTTACTTACAAGAACCGGTATACGGGTGAGAAACAGGAGTTCCTGAGCCCGGATTATCCCTGGAATGACTCCACCTGGCTGGCCGACTGGATTTTTGTCAGCCAGCGTGTCGAAGACCCGAATCAAAATGCGATGACCCTGATGATCGAGGATACAGCAGGCAATAATTTTGCCCAGAGCATTCTGGATATTCCCGACTACCATTTTATTGCTGTCATTTACAACCTGGATAAAACCAATTGTAATGCCATCAAACGGCTTCAGGAACTGTACCTGGCATCGGCCGGAGCCGGATATTCCTTCATCGGACTTACCAGTACTATCCCTGAAAAAATTACTGCATTTAAAACGAAAAGAGGGATTGGATTTGATTTATATAACTCCGACGATGTGGTGCTGAAGAGTATGATCCGCTCAAACCCGGGATTGATTTTACTGAAAGATGGTGTAGTCATCAAAAAGTGGCATTACAATGACTTCCCGGAATGGGAAAAGGTGAAGGAGAAATATATTGATAAATAGACACCAGATACCGGATTCCGGATTCCGGAAAAAGAAATTTCCGGATATCGGGTATCTGGTATCCGGCATCAGGCATCTATGTTCCGATTTATCCTGAAACGGCTTCTCTACGGTTTACTCGTTCTTCTCGGGGTGATCCTGATCATCTTTTTTTTATTCAACATCTTACCTGGAGATCCAGCCAGGATGATGCTGGGGCAGCGGGCTGATCAGGCTTCTGTCGAAGCCATTAACAAAGACCTGGGACTCGACCGTTCTCTTCC
>JAFGNY010000315.1 GCA_016926765.1 Bacteroidales bacterium
AGAGAACACACGAGAATTTGAAGTTTCCACGCCTTATGGTCATCCAAGTTCTTCATTCTATGCCGGTCAGATCGGCTCCTGTGAAGTTGTGATCCTTTCACGTCACGGGAGACAACACACGATACCACCAACACAGGTGAATAACCGGGCGAACATTGCTGCCTTCAGGGAAATGAAATGTTCCTATCTATTAGCCACCACCGCCTGCGGAAGCCTGAGGGAGGAGATCCGGCGGGGAGATTTGGTTATCCCCGATCAGTTCATTGATTTTACCCGGCGAAGAGACCTCTCCTTTTATGATGAGTTTGAACCTGATAATCCGATCCATACAGCGATGGCCCAGCCCTTTTCTGACTACCTAAGGAGGTTGATCATCGAAGCGGCAAAAGAACTTTCATTACCTGTCCATGAAAAAGGAACTGTGATTAGCATTGAGGGCCCCCGCTTCTCGACCCGTGCCGAATCGCTCATGTTTAAAGCCTTCGGGGCCGATGTTATCAACATGACGATCGCACCTGAGGCGATCCTTGCTGCTGAAGCAGGAATTCCTTATGCTGCGGTAGCTCTTTCGACAGACTACGATGCCTGGAAAACCGACGAGACTCCTGTTACATGGGATGAGGTAGTGACTATCTTTAATCACAATGTGAAACACATTAGCCACCTAATACTCAACGTGATCAAGCAGATAAAAGAATAATCCTGATGCTGATGAAAAAGATCCTTCTTCCTGTAGCCTGCCTCTTCACTTCAACCTTCCTGCTGGGGCAACCTGTTGAACGGACCATTGGAAACCTTCCCATTATCAGTGAAGTGAAGTCATCCCTTGAATTAGCCACAGGATATTCCTTTCAGGATAACGGGGAATGGATCTCGGCACAGAACCGAATCCCTTACAAAGTAGCTGACTTCAATAAAAGCAACAAAACCTATTACAAACTTGGAAGCGATAACTTTGAACTCCTGGAGATCCAGGATGTCATGGTGAGAAATGAACTGTATATCGTCTTCACGATACAATATAAAACAGGATGGTACGAATTCCCTATCCTGATGGAACTCTGGCACTGGCAGGACGGACTGAACTATTTTGTTTTCAAAGCCTCGAAATTAAAAGAGGTGATGCCTAACAAAGTGGATTGGGATAAACCCTATATCATCAATATGGATGCCCTATGCAGTGGGATCATGATTGATTACGATAAAAAAACGCTGAACTCGACAATTGCGTACAATATCCAGCAAACCCTGGATAAGGGGACCATCAGTTCCCATAACCTGCTTATCGCTATCTGGCCCGTCGAAGCAAAAGGGATGCAACTTACCAGGTTCCGCCTGATCCAGGTCATGAATAAAAAGAAGTTCTATACCCCTTACCTGGAGGAAAAAAACAGGGACAGGTTATTCAGGACAAGCTATTATGAAGCGGATTATGCTACGTTCAGAGCCTTTATCAGGTATGATGAAATCAATCCGACACTTGCGACGACCGATCCTAAAACAGGGGAAGATTGGTTTAAACGGGGAGTCTATCATTACCGTGCGGGAGACTTTGCACAAGCTATATCAGACCTCACCGAAGCAGCAAAATATTGTCCGTTCGACCGGTTTTTCATGACCTATGCTTACCGGGCGAATGCCAGGGAACAGATGGGGGACTATTCTGGCGCCATGAAAGATTATGATATCGCCATCAGCCTGAAACCGGAACAAAAAGAGTATTATTCGGCCTGGCTTACCACCATATATAACCGCGGAGTAGCCAAATTCAACATCAAAGATATGATTGGAGCGTGCCAGGACTGGAATACAGCAGCACAGATGGGACTGCAGGATGCTTCGATGGATGAAAATATCAGGGCAAACTGTAAGGATTACGCCTTTACAGGCCCGGCAATCCTCCCCACTACGAAGGAAATCGCTTTAGCCACCCCAAATACCAACGACTACCGCAGGCTCTATTTCGAAGGGATGTGGAAATACCAGAATGGAAGTTATACTGAGTCCATCCAGAATCTCGACAGAGCCCTGGAACTTAAGCCCGATCTCACGATCCTCCCCTCAATCTATTCATACCGGGGCGCTTCCAAACTCAAACTATCCGATTACCGAGGAGCATTATCCGATTTTGACTACTGTCTGGCCTACATGGGAAGTGGCAAGGCCGACAGTTCTATCCTCAAAACAGTCTATTACAACAGGGGTCTGGCCAATTTCTTCCTTGGCAATCAGGTGGAAGCATGCAACGACTTCAGGAAAGCCATTCAGACCGGGCTCCTTGATCAGGAATCGTTGAATTTCATCGAACAAATTTGCAGGTGATTAGCAGATCCTGTTAGTTCAGATCCCTCAGCGAAGTGCGTTCGCCATCCCGAGTGTACCCAACAATGAATGCATCACTTACACCGGCTTCCACCATCCGTTGCCGGATGGTCCGGGCTTCATCAATCGATTCGGTTGAACCAACGGTAAACCGGTAGAGCCCGTCACTATATTCCCGGGAAACCGGCATCGGAATGTGATACCGTTTGCGGATCGTCTCAGGAGAGTATATCCTTTTTGCGAAAGCAAATATCTGTACTTTAAAAAGATAAAACTTATCGAGATTGTTTGGCACAATGGATGGCGGTGGCGGGAGTTTCTCCATTCCCATATCGCTTTTCATCGGTGGAACAGGGTCACATTTTGGAAGGTTCAAAATGATCGGCCCCTCCTTTTTGTAATCTACCACATCCGGCTTCTTGCGCGTAGCTTTGTTAAGGTTTAGTGTGATGGTGAACGACAGGAGACTGTACATATCAAGTTTGAAACCTTCCGCTATGCCGTCGAGAAGATCGGTAGCAGCCGTTCGGAAAGAATATTCAAGACCCAGGTTCACTTTATTGGCAATACTGTAATAAGCGCCCACGCCAACCGGAAAAACGGCAGTAACACTCCCTGAGGAAGCGGGATTAGGAACCACCACATCGGTCATCAGATCATACTGGGTCGTTTGCCAGTATACTGCCCCAACACCCAGGGTTCCGTAAACAAAAAAAGCCCTTTTCGGGTTAAATCCTCCGATAAGGTTGGAAAAGTTAATCATGGTGTTCACATTTCCATCAACGACCATGGAGTTGAAACGAAGGTTTACAGGTGTCCCGTCCTGTTTTGTGGCTTTCTTCCCAGCCAAACCCCCATAAAATACCTGACCCCGTAAAGCAAATACATGACTCAATTGACGTCCGAAAGTAAACGTCCCCCCCACCCGCCAGTCGCCCGATTGTGGTAAAAACCGGTTGGTATTCAGATCACCGGAAAAAAAGGTTGGCCCTACCGAAAGGCCAAGGAACCAGTTCTCGCCAAATCTGGTTCCCAACTTCAGGTTAGCTTGAGCAGACAGGTATACCGGAAAGCTAATAAGGAAAAAGATGAACAAGATCTTCGAACTGAATCTGGTCATGCAGTGGATAGATTTCCGGATTATAAGGATACTTCTTTGCAGCTTCAAATATATGCCTCGAATTACTAAGAAACCAGTGATTCCTGCATTAGATATCAACATTTTTCCAACAAAAAAAGCCCACCTTGTAAGGTGAGCTTTCACAAATCATTGGATTCCTGTTACTTCACAAATTTAAAATTCCTGCCAAGGTAAACTCCTGAATCGCCCAATTGTTCTTCAATCCGCAGCAGCTGGTTGTATTTCGCAATCCGGTCGGTCCGGCAAGCGGATCCGGTTTTGATCAAACCGGTATTCAAAGCAACAGCAAGGTCAGCGATGGTAGTATCCTCAGTTTCACCCGAACGATGGCTGATCACGGCGGTATAGCCATTCCGGTAAGCCATGTTCACAGCATCTATTGTCTCTGTTAGTGTTCCGATCTGGTTCACTTTTATCAGGACAGAGTTCCCAACTTCCTGATCGATTCCCATCCTGATACGCTTGACATTGGTAACAAAGATATCATCTCCCACCAACTGAATCTGCTTCCCCATCTCTTTGGTCATCAGTTTCCATCCTTCCCAGTCATCTTCAGCCATTCCATCTTCAATAGAAATGATCGGATACCGGTTGACCCAGTCCTTCCAGAATGCTACCATCTGGGCGGGTGTTAGTTTTTCCCCTGTAGATTTCTTCAGATGGTAGCAGTTCTCTTCCGGAATATAATATTCGGATGAAGCAGGATCCAGTGCGATGTAAATATCTTTTCCCGGCTTATATCCGGCCTTTTCGATCGCTTTGATGATGACAGTCAGAGCCTCTTCATTGGATTTCAGATTGGGCGCAAACCCTCCTTCATCTCCAACATTCGTAGAGTAGTTCCCTTTTTTTAATACAGCCTTCAGGTGATGAAATACTTCAGATCCCATCCTGATCGCTTCTGAAAAGGTTGAAGCGCCCACTGGCATTATCATAAACTCCTGAAAGTCAATTGAATTATCAGCATGTGATCCGCCATTCAGGATATTCATCATCGGAATGGGAAGAGTGTTTGCCCCAACTCCTCCGATGTAACGGTATAGCTCCTGTGATGTAGACTGGGCAGCAGCTTTGGCAACAGCCAAGGAAATGCCCAGAATCGCATTTGCCCCCAACTTTTCTTTGTTGGG
>JAFGNY010000316.1 GCA_016926765.1 Bacteroidales bacterium
CGGAGCCTGGAAAGAGAGTTCCGGATCATCCGACACAGGTTCCCTCTCCGATGCCTTCATCAGCCGGATATTCACCTGCGACCGGCTGATTACAGTAACAGGATACCGGATCTTTCCGCTGCACCAGGGAACCCTTTCCGGAAAGGCCATTACCGGAACACTCGATAAGATCAGCCGCTTCCTGGGCTTTGATCTCCCCTCCCGGATGCCGGCAATCGGGAACGATATCCCAACGTTTGCCAATCAGTCAGAGATGGCGGATTCGCCGGTGCAACCAGACGACAACCCATCCCTTCTGACAGAACTGAACGCTCGCCGGAGACCCGGTGAGGCAAGAGAGATCATCCGGTGTCAGGCCGTTGACGGTCAGAACCCGCTTGCCATGCAAGCCTTGTATACCGGAAGGTGGCCCGGCCTCCCCCACCCCGAAGCCTATGTACAGGCAGCCCTGACCGGGTACAAAGTATGGCTGGCATCGGCCGGGATCCTCACCGTGCAGGACGGCCTCGACCTGGTAAACGCCATCCCCGGAAGGGAATCGATCTTTGGCTCATCCGGCCGGATCGCCCTTCCCGATGAGGTGCTGCTGTTTCAGACCGGCAACGCCAACGAACGGGAGCTGCTGCTCTATGCCTTGCTCCAACTGTCGGAAGCGATCCCCGATAACGAGAAACCTCAGGACCCAATCCTTCCGTGACCTTCGTGTCTTGGTGTCTTAGTGGTGAAGACAAGGCTTCAACACAAAGACACTATGGACACAAAGGACACAAAGGACATGGGATCTGGAATAGAGATGAGGCATGAACCTAATAATGTTCATAACTTTTCCCATGAGCTGGGGTAGCACGACTGAAATTTTTGTATTTTTGACAAATATTGACAAGTCAAATCAGCGCACATTGGGGTTACTGGGAAGTAAAATCAGGGAAATCAGGGAGCAAAGGGGTTTGTTGCTCCGGCAAATCGCTGCTCATCTCGAAGTGGATACCGCTTTGATGAGCCGGATTGAACGGGGTGAGCGGAAGCCTTCCAAAGAGATGATCTATAAACTATCCCATTACCTGGATACGGATCCGGCAACCCTCTTAAAACTATGGGTAGCAGACCGGATATACTATGCGATTGATGAAGAGGTCAGTATGGCCGAGGAGGCCATGGAATTGGTAAAAAAAACACTCAAGGATGAAGCCGGGTCTCAAGCTGATTGACAATACAAGAGATGAGTACCAACTGGGCGCTCTCCTCAGGGAATGTTTACTGAATCCTTCCTTCTCTGAAATTTCGATAGCTTCAGGATATTGGGACCTGCCCGGAATGGCGGATTTGCTCCCGGAACTGGACGCGTTCCTGAGCAGACCCGACACTTCGTTTCGCCTGATATTAGGAGAGGAACCCTCCGTAAAAGCCTATCAGGTTCGAAACCCACAACAACCCGATCCGGATTTTCCCGGCAAGTACCTTGGTAAAAACCTGGAAGAACTTGATCTGAAAGAAGAATATGCCCGGGTAGTCCGTTTACTCTCCTCACACCTGAAACCTGGGGGCAAAGTACAAATCCGCGTTTATCGGAAAGGCTTTCTCCACGCCAAGTGTTACCTTATGGGCAGATCGTCCGAAAATGCCATAGGCCTGATCGGAAGCTCCAATTTTACGCGAAGAGGGTTATCCGGAAACCTGGAATTGAATCAATTGGAAGATAACAACAGCACGGTAAATTTCATCCGGCAAAACCTGCAACAACACCCTTCTCACCGCTCCTGGTTTGAGTCGCTGTGGAATGAAAGCGAGGAGTGGTCTGGTACATTCAAGGAAGAGATCCTGGATGTCAGCAAACACGGAGATCTTTGTTTCAGTGCGTATGAGATGTATATCCATGCCCTGTACAAGATATATCTCCAGGATCTGCAGGATGAAAAAGAGAGTAAAATTGACCCCGACGATCCGGCATCCGGGAAACCTCAACTGTTGAAATTCCAGGTACAGAACGCCAATTCCTGCATCAGGAAACTGGAACGTCAGGGCGTAGCTATGCTATCTGATTCAGTTGGCCTCGGGAAAACATTTACTGCAATCAAAGTCATTGAGTATTATCAGAAGCGCCGGAACCAACGAGTGGTGGTCATTGCTCCGGCCGGACTCATTCCGCAATGGAGAAAAGCATTTGATGATTTCCGCATCGTTCACATTCCCGAAATATACAGCTTGCAGGATGTCAACAAAACAGAGGATGTTAAACTCAACCTGAAGTCTATCCCGGTTGGGTTGTTCGTCTTTGATGAGAGCCATAACCTGCGCTCCAGTGGCGGACAACGATTTCGTACCTTCATCGACTGGAGGCAAAAAAATGAGAATGCCCATACACTGCTGGTAACTGCCACCCCCATCAATAATCAGTTATCGGATCTGACCAACCAGATCATGCTGGGATCGGGCGGCGAAATCCATCAATTAGGCAGATTTTACGACCGGGTCAGGCAAAAATACGTTACCCTTCAGGAACGATTAGACCTGTTGCAGACCGGAATTAAAACCCAAATCCGGGAAAAAGGCATCATCGACTATCAACAGATTAAAGAACAACTCACTCCTTTGCTCAACCGGTTTATCATCAGAAGGACCCGGCAAGGTATCGAGAAGGAATACCCCGATGGTCTCCTGATTAACGGCAGGATGCAGAAATTCCCCATGGCATTCCCCTATAACCTCGAATACGAAGTTCCCAACCAGTTCCGTTCCAGACTTCTCTCCATGACCGCAGAAGTCGAGCCCATGCACCGGTTGTTCGATTATACCATCGACAGCCTGGCCGACCTGGAATACCTGGCCCATCCGCTCGACCTTCTTCACCATTGTGAGCAACGGGAAAAACCTGTTTCCTCTTCGCTGGAAATCCTCTATTCAGGAATCCTGGCGCTGGGGTTTCCCTGTTACCGGTATAACATATACCGGCATGCTTATTACAAGCAGAAACGGGGCGAATTGGAACTCAATGTAGACGAAAACCGGGAATTATCAAGACAAATTGGAATTTATGGTATTTTCCGCACCATCTTTCTGAAACGGTTGGAATCCTCCCTCTATTCGATCCGGCTTTCCCTTGCCGGGTATGAAAAAAAACTGCTGAAGTTCAAAGAAAACCTGGAAAAACATGCTAAGATCATCTCAATAAAAAACCTCGCCCGACTGGAAAAAGCAATCCTCGAATACAATGAACAGCAGGCGTCGGAAGACGAATTGGATTTTGATGTTGATGCATTTGAACTGGAGGATGCTACCTTTACTACTCTTGCCGCGGATCCGGGTATGTTCAATCTTCCGGCGCTTCGTGAAGACATCGCAAAAGACCTCAGACTCATCAGGGTATTGAAAGATCAACTGGAACTGTTGATCGATAAAGACCATAAAATTAAAGTCCTTGCCGATAAACTGGACGACAACGAAGATGCCAAAGTACTGATATTCACCTATTACGCCGATACCCTCGCGTATTTATCCCAAACGTTGCCAGGATTGTTGCGCAAACACAGGCATATTGAATTCGCTACCGGCACACGGGATGAAATTGAACAAATGGCCCGCCGGTTTGCTCCCGTTTCCAAACGATATACCCTTAAGAGAGAGGAAAAGGAGATCGACTACCTTGTCGCAACAGATAAACTTTCAGAAGGCCAGAATTTGCAGGACTGCGGGATCATCATCAACTACGACCTGCATTGGAATCCGGTCAGGATGATCCAGCGCAACGGAAGGATTAACCGGCTCGGTTCTGCTTTTGACGAAATCCATATTTTCAATTTCCGTCCTACCGAGCAACTGGAAAGCTATCTGAAACTTGTTCGCAAACTGGAAGAAAAAATCAACCTGATCCGGTATACGATCGGTTCAGATCAATCTGTGTTAGACGAAGAACCCATCCCCCAGGATTTCACGGAAGATTTATACAGCCGCGACGAAAAGAAACGATTTGAAGCATTCAAAAAAATCTTTGATACCACGGAATGGCTGGCCGCTGAAGACCTGTTCATGGATGACCTTAGGGAATTTGACCGTTCTGAAACATGGCCCGATTCCTACAAACAACTGATCCAACATCTTCCGAAAGGGAAATGGGGTAAGATTCAACTCCTCCGTGAACAGGATGACATGGGTTTACTTGTTCATCTTCAGTCAGAAACAAAAGATGCCGGTTACTTCATCGCATTCAATCAAAAGGAGGTCGGCGAACTGATTTCCACTACAGAAG
This sequence comes from Bacteroidales bacterium, assembly GCA_016926765.1. Taxonomy (GTDB): domain Bacteria; phylum Bacteroidota; class Bacteroidia; order Bacteroidales; family FEN-979; genus QYOJ01. The sequence goes on from JAFGNY010000316.1 coordinate 4,244, forward strand.
GACTGCTTCGCATCAAAGCTACCAGTTCCATGAATACCCGCTTCAAAGATCCATTCAGCCATAAACCGGTTACCGAAGCTGCCATCAACCGGTTTATCGCGACCTATCAGTTTTCGGAAGAAGACCATAAAAACAAGTACACCACATCTCAGGAAGAGGCTGTTATCCTCATCCGCAACACCATGATCGGATATGGTTATCCCCTGGAAATACTAGAGCAGGTTTCCCAATGCATCATGTATTCACAGAATGCATTCATTAAAAAGGAAACCATGAAGCTCGTCCGACTGGCAGGCAGGTTAAACCGCAACAAAAAAACGATAACCTCTGAACTCATCGAGCAATTCATTGAACTTGCTTCACAGTATAAACCCGGTGAAAAATCCGAAAAAGCTCCTTTGTCCGACATTCTACAGATCTTTATGGCATGACCCTTGATGAATTAAATACCCTGTTACAGGAAATGACCGAAAACCCCCACAGGGATCGGGTTTTCCGGTTCGCTTTTGCCTTGATCGACTGGATGGGACTTACAGCCGTAGCCAATCAAAAACCCCGACTGGTTTCACCAGGGACGCAAAAACTGAAAGAGATGCTGGCCCCGGTCCCCTTGACCGTTCAACCACAGCTTTACCGGTTGAC
>JAFGNY010000317.1 GCA_016926765.1 Bacteroidales bacterium
ACCCTTTCCGCTTTTTTATAATAGAAGCGTGAGGATGAAAAATCGCGGAGATGAGCGTATTGAATTCCTAACCGGAGGTAAACCCTGAATAAATCATCCAGGTTATGATTGTTTTCATAGATTTTTTGGGCGTCCAGCAGATGCCGGATCGCGCCCGCATAGTCTCCCTTGTAGCCGGCCAAACCCGATAAATCCATTTTTGCCTTGGCAACCCGCAGGGGATTATTGGCACGTATACCGTATGCCAGCGCTAGTTCGTGGTATTTTCCGGCACTGTCGACCCTCCCCAGGTTTCCGTACAAAACGCCAATGTTGTTTGTCATGATGGAGAGGTAGTCATTGTTTTGTTCCAGAAGACCATAAGCGATCGATTTGTGAAAGCAGGATATGGCTTCCTGGAATTGCTGTTTTCTCCAGTTGATCAAGGCCTTACCATTCAAGCTGCGCATTAGTCCGTGGTTAAATCCAATTCTTTCTGATAAATCAAATGCCAGCTCATTGTATTTTGCCATTGAATCCAGGTTTTCGGGATGCCAGAGCCTGGCCAGTTCAAGCAAGATTTTAGCTCTTATCGTATCCTCGCCCGGATGGTTGATCAACGCCTGTTGCAGACTATCGATGGGGGTGGAGGCGGCTACGGCAATAATCGGTTTGATAAGGATTGATGCGATCAGGAAGAGAAATGAGGGTACTACCCGGAATAGAATAAAATGGGTCATGGCGGATGGTTTGGTTAACCAAATATACAAAAAGAAATCGTGAAACTTAGGGATACAATACATTGGTTGTAATTCGCCCTGCTACGCATCATTTAGTGTGCTGAGGAGACCACGATTTCATCCACAAACACCCAGCAACCCCCACCGGCCGATGGATGCCAGTCGGGGTTTTTCAGCAATCCGGTCACCTCAAACCGGATATACCTCGTCTGAATGCCTCCAGACCTGAAAAAAAATTGCCTCGTGAGCGGCTCGTTCCGCTGATCCCCTTCCACCTGTTGGTCCCCTGCAACGGTCCAGTTTTTCCCGTCAGGAGATGTCGAGCAAACGATAGAAACCGGATGAAAGATCCAGCTCTTCCCTTCCCACAAGGTACTGATGGCAATCGTATCCACGATCTCCAGTGCGCCAAGGTCCACCTCCAGGGAAAAATTTTCACCCTCCCACCCCAGCCAGTGGGCCCTGAAATCATTGGCGCCAAAAACACCGTTGGTCAGAATGTTCAGCTCTCCGCTACTGTATTTATTGGAGGGCGCCGGTTCGGCAGTTACCGATTTCCGGAACGCCAGGTTCCCCTCCACCTGCACATCGATGAACCGCTTGGTGGCGATATAATAGATCTCCGGCGTCAGCCCCGATTCATTCAGGCTCTGAACACCAGTCTCCTGACAGATCCGGTAAAATATTTCCAGGGTCTCCGCCATCTCCTTTTTCAATTTCCAGGAATCCCCCTCTTCCAGATACCAGCCACGCGGACCAAACATGTCGTTTTTACCGATCTCCATTATCGAGTACTGCAATGGCAGGCGAGCTGTCCTCACATGTAGCAACCGGTCGGGATCATCTCCAACGGCTTTTGTTGCCTTGTCGAACAACCGGTTGTATTGCAGGGTGTTTCGTGCCGACAACACACTGTTCTGATGCGCCGTCGGATGTTCGTAAATATCCAGCCGCTCACCGCTTTTCGTCATCTCCCGGTGCAGGTGCGCCAGATATGCTCCGATCATCGGAGAGGCCTCTCCGTAATAGCCATCCAGGAAATCCTGAATCACCGAATCAGCGTTCAGTGTCGGATTCCACAACAAACGGGCGATCAGGTAGGCTTTCAATTCTGCGCACTCATGTCCGTTCCCGGTGTTGGTTTGCTGGAAATGTTCCCGGATGCCATGGTTGGCAAACAGCTGAATGTTCGGCTGCAACACATGAAGGTTGGGAAAGGGGTTTACGTGGTGGTTGAAGTTGACGGTGTAATCCCACAGGTAGATATGATCGCAAATCCTGCCCCAATTTTCCAGGTCTTTGACAAAGGATGTGCTTGTGGAATCCTCTGCAATAGGTTTGCTCCGGTTCAGTTCAATGGTGCAGAGCATGACCTGTACATTCTCCCGGGGTTTGGTCTTTACCGGCGCCGACCGGCTGTACTGATAAGCCAGCGTGGAGATGGTCTTATCGGGGAACGAATCCGCCACCGCATTGACAAACCGGATGACAGGTCCGGCCGGACTCCTCTCTTCTTCAATTATCTTCAGGCAGTTGTCGCATTGGCAATAGGAAAAGTTGTCGTTCTGGCTCACCGACCAGATCTGTTTGCCGCTCTGCTTTGCCATCTCTTCCCGAAGCTTGTCAACGGTGATCTGAAAAACATCCGGATTCGAGAGACAAGGCTGATCGATGATCCGCTTTCCGTTCATCCAGGCAAAATACTCCGGATGACCTTCAAAATAGTGTTCCCAGGGGATCAGCTTGTGAAAGGTGTGAACATAATATCCGTCAGGAAAAACCTCCGGTACCTGATCCAGCCGTTGCCAGTCCAGGTAATCTTCATCCATGCAGAAAGCGCCGTTGACGATCCGCAGGGAGTTGACGGGCTCATCACGATAATTCAGATCGGGCAGGTATACCATATCCGATTTTGGGACGACTTCGTAATCGGGACTGTACTTCCGGCATCCCAGCTGCCTTTCCAGCAGGTCGACAACTCCGTAAATACATCCTTTATGAACACCTCCTGTTATGAAAAGCTGATTGCCGACGGTCTGGATGATGAACCCATCGGGATTGATTACCAGGTCTGAGCTCCTGATGATAATCGCGTCCGCACTGGTCAGGGCATTAGTTCTGACAACCGGTAACTTGCAGGCCGAGATCTTCAGCAGGTACCGCTGCAATAGGGAGGAGGCCCTTATCTCCTGGTGATCCGGCGAGGCCGGGATCTGAATGACAAAGGAACTTTTGTGGTTGTCGACGATGGTCAGACCGGCTGTTCCATGAAAGGATAACAGCATGAACACCTGAAGAAAGGTCAGAAGACGGATTAGTTTCATAGGTGAAAATGTATTTCAGGATGCAAATATCGGGAACACTAACCGTGTTGAAAAAAAATACTGTTAATCTGAAAACAATCTAAATATATAGAGTATATTTGATAAAAAATATCCCAATGAAAACCCTGATATTCATTTTCGCCCTTCTTGCTGTTCCTGCGGGTATTCTTGCTCAAACATCCTGGTGGTCCGATCCGGTTCCCATTACCGATTCATTGCATAACAACCGGAATATTTCAATCCCTCCATTTTATTATTTAAATGGAGATTCCCTATGGTGTGTTTGGGAGGTTCAGGAAAATACGGAAACAACCTCCCTCATGTGCCGGAATCTAACAAGCACAGCCACGGCTTTCTCGTTGTTGGCACAACAAGGGGTTCACTTCCGGAATCCCTCTATCTTCCAGGAACCGCTGGGCGACACCCTGTTCTTTGTTTACTATGAGACGAACCAGTCGGGAAACTGGGATGTGTATTATATTGGATATCTCGGAAATGGTCAGGTCTCCCAACCGGTTCCGGTTTGTATTTCGCCGGACGATGAAACATGTTTTACCTATATGCCACTTTATGGTGCTGTATGGCAAAAATCCAATGACATCCTATATCAACCGTTTGCAGTTCCCGGAGGATTTGCTGCCGGAAGTCAACCACAGATACTCTCCATGGGGGAGTCCCGGAATCCGGTTTTCACCGGAGAGTATGTGGTATGGGAACAACCTGTTGGAGGTGATGTGCATATATATTGCTCAGAATATCAGTATCCTTCCGGATTTGGACCTGTTGTACCGGTGACGGTGGACGGAATAAATGCCAATCCATCTCTTGGCGCCGGGTTTCCCGGATGGTATCTGGTCTGGCAACAGTTTATAGATGATGTATGGCGGTTACAGGCAGCCGAATTATATACGTATGAGCCGCTAACCGTTGAGGATTTTCCCTTATTCAACAACATTGATCCGGTCTATTCGGAGATGGTTATCGGTGTGGAGGGAGGGTATCCCTTTATGCCTCCTATGCTCGTCTTTGCATCTGATACGACAAGTGAGTTTGAAGTTTATGGGTATGAAGATTTCTTTAGTCCGGTGTATATCAATCTGTCAGCCTACCCTGTGGATGATGTGGACCCTAACCTGTTCACCGTATGGAATTTCGAGCCTGGACATGGCAACCTGATACTGACCTGGGAATCAAACCGCAATGGCTTCTGGCAGATATGGATGCGGGACATGGATATTTTTGTGGCTATGCCCGAATGCCAATCTAGTGACAATTCACAGGATATCAAGATCATACCTAATCCATCTGATGGATTTGTAACACTGGATTTCATGGTCTCTGAAACCGGACGATACCTGATCTCGCTCTATTCGGGTGACGGGAAAATGGTTGGCCAGGAAGTTCTGGAAATTCTCACTCCAGGGAAGCAGCAGGTTAGCTGGGCACCGGTTGTTGCCGGCATTGAAGGAAAACTTCCCGGAGGAACCTATCTGATCAGGATCTGGAACGGGAGGGAAGCAAAAACAGGAAAACTCATTCTCAATTAATCTGATATGGTACGATTGCTGCTTTCTCCCTTCATCTTTTTCTTGTTCTGTCACGCACAGGCTCAGTTCTATGTATGGTCTGAACCGGTTCCCATCACTGATTCAGTTCATGACAATATAAATTCCTGTATCTATATTGGCGACCCTTTGCTCTTTGCCGATGTAACTTTTATTGTTTGGGAACAACTGGTAGATTCTGTTTCTACAGCCATTTTTGCCAGGAATCTGGATGAAATGACAGTGCCATTTCCTTTGCTATCTCAATCAGGCGTTCAATTTAAAAATCCAAAACGGATACCGGTCTGGGATCAGGAGATCTATTTTTTCCTGTTTTATGAAACAAATCAAAACGGGAATTGGGATATTTTTTATATCAAATATATGAAAGATGGTTCTGTGACCACTCCGGTTCCGGTTTGCATGACCTCTGCTGATGAGCGGAACTTAAACTATTCAGAATATAGAGGGATTGTCTGGCAGCAGGATGAGACGGTCGTTCATCAGGAGTATTCGATTACCTGGGGATTTCCCCCGACAAGCCAGCCTGTTATTATCGATTCCGGAAATTGCCTGAACCCTGTCTTCTCTGGTTATTATTGTGCCTGGGAGAAAGTGGTTAACAACATTTCTCAAGTCTGGTTTTCTACACTGGATTATGTTACGGGCCAATATATCTGGTCTTCTCCTGCTCTTGCTGATTCGTCGGGGGATAACGCCTCCCTTTTTATGGGTGAATATTTACGTCCGGAATGGCTTTTATGGCAACATATGGATAATGGATTATGGAGAATCAACGGGATGGATCTCTTTGACATGAATCCGTTATCATTCCCTGATTTTCCCGGAAATAACAACATCAATCCATGGTTTATTGAATTGATGTTTCCTGTTAATAAAGATGATCCTATGAATTGCCCATTTCTTACCTGGGCATCTGATAATACAGGTAATATGGAGATTTATGTGAATGAGACCGGGTGGAGCTCATTTTTCGTTAATATTTCGGAAAGCGAGATGGAAGATCGATGTCCACGACTATATGCGGATTACAAATATTCTGTTCGTGTTTATTTGACATGGGAATCCTACCGGAATGATCATTGGCAGATCTGGATGACATATCAGGATGTCCCGATCGGGGTTCCGGAGTATGAAAACTCTAATATAGCTGAACAAATTAAAACATTCCCAAACCCCTTTACCAGCCAAACCACGATCGAATTTGCGTTAGACAAACCTGGTTTATATCGTGTTGAAATTTTTTCTTCCATCGGTCAGGTTGTCTTATCTTTTACCAGGTATGCAAACCAATCCGGAAATCAAAAGATCGGGTGGAACGGCCAAAATTCTTTGGGAATAAAACTTCCGACAGGATTATACAATGTCAGAATCCAAACAACCTCTCAACTCATCTATGGCCAACTGATCCTTCAATAGACTACTTCCACAAAATCCACCGTAATCTCCCTTCATCAGCACATCAGCACATTACATTCTCCCCCTTTGTTTTCTCCCCCGCTTTTTCTAATTTTGCTGTGAACTTTTTAACTGTTTAAACTATGAGCAACTTCATCGGGATCCGTCACGAGGATAAGTATGAAATGGAACGGAGGGCCCCGTTAACTCCCCGGCACATTGAGAGACTGGTCAAACAAAAGAAATTGGATATTGTTATCCAGACATCTCCAAAACGGATTTTTTCAGATGAGGAATATGCTCGTGCCGGAGCCAGGATCTCAAAGGATCTGAAACGGTGTTCCGTGATATTTGGCGTGAAGGAGATTCCTTTGGATTCGTTTGAACCCCGTAAAACCTATGTTTTCTTTTCACATGTCATCAAAGGCCAACCGTATAACATGCCCATGCTGAAACGCATGATTGAGTTAAAATGCAACCTGATCGAGTATGAGAAGATCGTGGATGAACAGGGCAAACGGTTGATCTTTTTTGGCCGGTACGCAGGGATGGCCGGCATGATCAACTCGCTCTGGGCGTTGGGTTTACGATTAAAAGATTTTGGACTTGGTAGCAAATTAACCAGGCTGAAACAGGCTAAGGACTATCATTTCCTGAAAGAAGCCATCGAAGCTATCTCCGCTGTTGGTCAACAAATTGCTGAGGAAGGGATCCCTCATGAACTTCGCCCTTATGTGGTTGCATTTACCGGATATGGCAATGTTTCAGCCGGAGCACAGGAAATACTGGGATGGCTCCCGGTCAAAGAGATCTCTCCTGAAAAACTGCTAACGCTGCATCAACGGAAAAAGTTACCGGATAATTTGATCTATAAAGTCGTATTTAAAGAGGAAGACATGGTGGAGCGAATCGATGATCATTCCTTTGAACTTCAGGATTACTATTCCCATCCGGAAAAATACCGGAGTAAATTCGAGCAGTATCTTCCATATATTTCGCTTCTGATTAATTGTGTATATTGGGATCAGAGATATCCCAGGCTGGTTACAAAAAAAGCGATTAAAAAACTTTTTTCCAGGGGACGTCCCAAGCTGACTGTGATCGGAGATATCAGTTGCGATGTAGAAGGATCGGTGGAATGTACATTACAACCGGCTACCATTGAAAAACCGCTCTATGTATATGATCCCGGATCTGAATCAATCACTGAAGGTCATTCAAACGAAGGCATGTTAGTTATGGCTGTTGACATTCTGCCTGCCGAGCTCCCGCGTGATGCCTCTGAAAGTTTTGGCGATGTCCTGATCAATTTCGTTAAACCCATAGCCGATGCCGATTTTGATGAATCCTTTGACGATCTGGATCTTCCTCGTGCCATCAAAAAAGGATTGATTTTGCACAACGGAGAACTCACATCTGAATATACCTATCTGGAAAAATATTTACATAATTCATTGCAATAGAAGGCACATCAGATCATAATAGCAATATTGTGGCCTGTTATGCCTATTGTGGTAAAAAATACTAGCTCATCAGAATTCTATGAATAAAATATTGATTCTCGGCGCCGGTCTGGTCGCCAACCCCATTGTTCGCTATCTCCTGGATAAAGGCTACAGGGTTACCGTCGCTTCCAACACGCCTGACAGGGCTTCTGAAATGATCGCAGACCATCCCCACGGAAGGGTGGTCGAATGGCTGGCGGACGACGAAAATGGCCTGGACAGCCTGATACAGATTCATGATCTGACCGTTAGTCTGTTGCCGTATGTTTTCCACGTCATGGTAGCCCGGCGTTGTGTGGCTCACAGGAAAAACATGGTCACCACATCCTATGTGAAACCCGAAATGAAGGATCTCGACCTGGCTGCCCGTGAAGCCGGGATCATTATCCTGAATGAGATCGGACTGGATCCCGGGATCGATCATATGTCGGCCATGCGGATCATTGATCACATTCATGCAAAGGGAGGAGCAGTTCTGGAGTTCTATTCCATTTGCGGCGCGCTTCCTGCCCCTGAGTCGGCAGATAATCCCTTCAGGTACAAATTTTCCTGGAGCCCCAAAGGGGTTGTTATGGCAGGAAATAACGATGCACGTTTTTTACGTCATGGGAAAACCGTTACGATTCCCACCATCAACTTATTCAAAAACCCGTTCCGGATCGATTTTCCGGAAATCGGAACCCTGGAAGTATATCCAAACCGTGATTCTTTGGCTTATCGGGAATTATACGGTATTCCGGAAACACAGACTTTGTATCGCGGTACCTTCCGTTACAGGAACTGGTGTGAAATTAGTGATGTGATGAAAAAGCTGAATCTGATATCCAATGAAAAATTTGATATGAGTGGAATGACATACGCTGATCTCATGGCTCATGCTGTTTCATCCAAAAGCTGTATTCAAGGTGGTCCCGGTGCATCTGTCCGGGATCGGGTGGCTGAATGTCTGGGTGTTCCAATGGATCATATTGGTTTGATCGCACTGGAATGGCTTGGGATGTTTGAAGAGTCGCCGATGAACCGAAAAACAGACTCAACCTTCGAAGTCGTATCCGACCGGATGATTGAAAGAATGACGATGAAACCGGGAGAAAGGGATATGGTCGTTCTGCAGCATACTTTTTTAGCCGGATATTCTGATGGGAGGAAAGAGGTGATTCGCTCCCGGATGCTGGATTTCGGAATCCCGGGTGGAGATACTTCGGTTGCACGAACCGTGGCCCTTCCAGCAGCTATCGGTGTCGAAATGATCCTGAACGGCCAGATCTCACTGACCGGGGTCAGAATTCCTGTAGTTCCCGGGATCTATCAACCTATCCTGAATCAACTTGAGGTTCTGGGTATCAAAATGCAGGAAGAGTATAACCTGCCTTTGTCTGAAAATATTGACTAATGATCATATATCAGAAAAAAAACGCATCACGAACGAATTGGTTAATCGGGCATTTTAACTTTTATTGACACGAATATGGTTATAGGAATTGTTATCGTTGTGGTTATTATATTTCTTTATGCGGTTTTCAGTATGAGGAACAAACCTTCGGGAACAGCCCAGAGTGGTGAAAAGCAATCCTCTTCCGATAACGGATACAGATCTTCTGTAGGGGGAGGATACGGAAAATGGATTGGCGGAGGTCTGGGATGGGCTTTCGGTGGACCGATTGGGGCGATCCTTGGTTTTGCCCTCGGATCAATGTTTGAAGGCCGGGGAGCGGGACAGACTGTTTACAGGGGGACTCCGCGTGGCGATTTTGCCATGAGTCTGCTCGTGCTTTCCGCGGCTGTGATGAAAGCAGATCAAAAAGTGTTACGGTCAGAATTGGATTTTGTACGAAGTTTTTTTTACCGTCAATTTGGTGACGAAGAGGGTAACCGATTGATCAACATGCTAAGGGAGATTCTGAAACAGGAGATTAACCTTCCGGATGTCAGTCGTCAGGTTGGACAATACATGGAATATCCCGTGAAACTTCAGTTATTGCATTATCTTTTCGGCATTGCCGCAGCGGATGGCTTATATCATCCCGACGAGGTTGCAGTTGTTGAGCAGATTTCACATTATATGGGGATTACCTCTGCCGATTTCGGATCGATTCGTGCCATGTTTGTCAAGGATCCGGGATGGGCTTATCAGGTGCTCGAGATCAATTCCGATGCAACGAATGATGAAGTAAAAAAAGCATATCGCGAAATGGCCAAAAAACATCACCCGGATAAAGTATCTCATTTGGGTGATGATATCAAACGTTCAGCAACGGAGAAATTCCAGAAAATCAATGCCGCTTACGAGGAGATCAAAAAGCAGCGGAATATTTCCTGAGATACGACGACTTAACCGGCCAGCAGGAATCCCTTCCTGCTATTTTCCAAGCTCCCCGAACGGGATATCCATCAACTCAAACCGATCCCAACCCTTGAAATCGAAATGCCACCATTCTGATTCAAGGACCGAGAAGCCATATTTCGACATGAGATGGATTAAAAAATCCCGGTTCTCCTGAATCTCCCCTGGAAGGTCCTGATAGTTTGGTGAAGCATTGGGAGTAAAATCATCATATGGAGTGGGCATAGCCAGTTCTTCTCCGGTTGTGAGATCAATGAGGCTGACATCTATGGCACATCCGCGGTTATGACGTGATCCTTTCCAGGGAGCGGCAACAAACAGCGTATCCTGAACGATATCCCAGAATTTCAGGGTAGCAGAGTAGGGCCGGTAAGCATCAAATATCTTTAATCCATTGCCTCGTTTGGAAAGTTCCTGCTGGATCATTCTCAGCGCTTTGGCTACAGGTAGCCGTGCAAAAGCCTTTGCCTCCGGATAAATGATACTTCCTGTAAAGTTCTCAAAGGTAGCATACCGGATATCGAGCCGGATGCCTGGAATATAATCCTTCAGATCAACCAGGATATTATTACTGTCCTGTTCACAGGATTTTTTATAATCACTCAATGTAGTTATGATTGGAAGATGATAGGGATTTGCTTCCGGTATTTGGGCGAATCCCTGTGCTGAGAGAAACAAACAATACAAAAAAATAATTGTCCAACGTTCCTGTTGTGTTGTCATGTGAAAAGAGTTTTTGTTATTTTCGCTTTCAGGTACAAAACTAATGAATTCTATGGCAGAGTTTACCCCTGAATTATTTACTTCAAAAAAACTTGGTCTGGTTACCTTGAGGAACCGTTCCATCCGTTCTGCTGCATTTGAAGGGATGTCGCCAGGGCATCTGGTTTCAGATGATCTGATAAACTACCATCATGCAGTGGCTGCCGGAGGAATAGGGATGACTACAGTGGCTTATGCGGCCGTATCCCGGAGCGGACTTTCATTTGATCATCAGCTCTGGCTAAGGGAAGAGGCCATCCCTGGCCTGCGAAAATTAACGGATGCTGTACACCGGGAAGGCGCTGCAGCAGCTATTCAGATCGGCCATTGTGGATTGATGGCAAAGAGATCGGTTTCAGGAGGGGTTTGTTTTGCGCCTTCAGGAAAATTCAATTTGTATGGTCCAACATGGCCACAAACGATCAAACCGGACGAGATCCATGAGGTGGTCAGTGATTTTGGAAAAGCAGTGAACCTGGCCAGGGAATCCGGTTTCGAGGCTTTAGAAGTACATGCCGGACACGGGTATCTAATCAGTCAGTTTCTGTCGCCGTATACTAATAAACGAAAAGACCACTATGGTGGTTCCTTTGAAAACCGATCCCGGTTCATGCGGGAGGTTGTACGGGAGGTGATGAGGTCGGCTGGATCAACCATGACCGTTGTCGTTAAAATGAACCTTCGGGATGGGTTTACCGGCGGTATGGAGTTGGATGAATCAATTGAGGTAGCCAGACTGCTGGAATCAGAGGGTGTTCATGGATTGGTATTAAGTGGCGGCTTCGTGAGCAAAGCCCCGATGTATGTGATGCGGGGGAAGATGCCTGTTGATGTCATGGCCCGGCATATGCGGAAAGATCTGTGGATGAAACCTTTCCTTCGCTATTTCGGTCACCTGTTGATCAAACCGGAACCGTTTTCCGAAGGCTATTTTCTGGAAGATGCCCTAAAGATCCGTGATGTCGTGAAACTGCCCTTAATTTATGTAGGCGGCCTCACATCACTGGAGAAAATTGAAGAGGTTCTTGGCAAAGGATTTGAATTCGTCCAGCTTGCACGGGCCTTGATCAACGACCCGGCATTCATCAACAAACTCAGATCCGGGAAGATCACCCGTTCAGAGTGCCAGCATTCCAATTACTGCATCGCTGTAATGTATTCAGGAAAGATGAGGTGTTTTCAGCATGAGAGTTGACTTCAGTCAATTCCGGTGTATATTTGTAAACTGTATACTTTTCGTTTTCCAAACCGGATCGGATGGGCAATAGAATCTGCATCGTTTTCTGTTTTGCGCTCAATCTTCTTGCCGGATTTGGTCAGAAGAGCCAAAATCCCCCCCAGGATCCGCCATTTTTCATTCCTTATGCTCAACACAAAATCGTCCTGGACGGGAACCTGGATGAGTGGAAAAAGGGTTATACCTTTTCGTTTATCGACTCCAACCAATCCGTCAGCCATCCGCATCAGCTTACCCTTCCTGATGTGTATCCGGGATTGAATGGGGATCACATTCGTTTACCGTTGTCGCGAAACGAAGCAACCGTGTATTTATGCTGGGACCGGGAGAACCTGTACATTGGTTTCCGGGTAAAAGACTGTCATTTGCTGGGTCAGTGGATCGGCAACGAAAACCTGGCATATATCTATCTCAATGATGCCGTGGAGGTATATGTAGATACCAGAAACGACAGTAAACATCGTATGGACATCAACGACTACCAGTTTATTTTCGATATACATAACCAAACATCTGCGTATCGTGGAACCCTCAACATGATCGGGCAGGATTACTACGCTGTTCCGAAGGAGGCTGGTCAGAATCTGGTCACTTCAGGAGCGGTGCAGGTATCCGGCCGTTTGAACGGGCTTTTTGACAGTGCAGGCTGGTATGCCGTAGAGATCAGGATTCCCTTCCTTGCCATAGGACTCGAGCCAAAAGCAGGTGATACGCTACGGTTTGATTTCGGTGTTGAGGATGCCGATTACGTCTACAACGATTTAACCCAACCAAAGGATATCTATTACAACTGGGCTTTTGACTGGACCGGGTTCAATGACTTCGGGTATCCTTCGGTGTGGAAGAAGGGAGTTCTTACCGGTCACCCATCCTGGTTTTCCAGCCTGTCAGTTAAGTATCAGGAGTATTGGGTGTATATCGTTTTCGGAATTCTGTTCATCAGTCTGGCGACCTTCGTGGCGCTATTTTTCTATTCCCGGAAGAAATCCAGGGTCCCAACCCGGGAATCGCTTGAGAAACATCATTTTATGGATGCCTCTTTATCCCCGGTTCATCCTGATGAAATCATGAGTTATAACGGAAAAATGCTGAAAGCAGCGATTGTGTATATCAAAGCCAATTGCCGGAAACCCATCCGGTCGGAAGAGGTTGCAAAACACCTGTCGGTTTCTGTCCGGACCCTTCAGCGGATCACCGGGGAGGAGCTTGATTGTACGCCAACCAGTCTGATCAGCCTGATCAGGCTCCGGGAAGCTGCAGAATTTTTACGAACCCGGCAGGGAAACGTAAGCGAAGCAGCCTATGAATTCGGATTTACCGACCCCGGATACTTCTCCCGGTTATTCAAACAGCATTTTGGTATCTCACCTACCGACTACCTGGCGCAAAACGCTAAAAGCGCTCCTGCAAAATAATCCTTGTTTTTGTCTGAAAAATTCATGTGGATGTCGTTTTTCTCCCTGGTAAAAGGGGAGAACCAGAGTTAGTTTTGCTCTGTGGAATTTATCAAAGAGCATCGGATCCTGCTTGCGGGTTACATCATCCTTGCCGCAGAGGTATTTCTTTTTCACAATTCCTTGTTGCCGCTGGCGGCATTGGCATTGATGCTGTTCCTTTTAATCATCAAGGTCGTGAAATCGGAGATGACGCTCCGGGCCGAACGTCTGATAAATTTCCTTTCGGTAAGTATAGTACTTTCAATATCAACCATTTTAATCCTTCAAGCCCTATGAAACGATTGCTTTTCTTAACACTGCTGATCATTCCTGCAATAGAAGGAATATCGCAGGTGGCCATCAACACCGACGGCGCC
>JAFGNY010000318.1 GCA_016926765.1 Bacteroidales bacterium
AAGACCTGGCTCTCCCCTTGGAGGGCGGCATTGATCTTCTCCATGGCTTTCTCTTCCGACGATCGGCCATCCGGTTGTCTCTCCGGAGAAAACTCATAGGGTGGATGTCCGATGATCTCCTCAATGGAACAATTAAACAGTTCCAGGGTTTTGGGATTGCACTCGATAAAGATATCCTGGTCCATTAAAAAAATTGAGTCATTGGCGCTGTTGAACAATAGCCGGTATCTTTTTTCCTGCTCCTTCAGTTTTCTGTGCTTTTCCTGCCGTTCTGAAACATCCTGGATGATTATTGTCGTGCCAATAATAGTCCCCGCTTTGTCGGGGATAGGGGAAATATTGATCTCTCCGCGAAACGTAGATCCATCGATCCGCTTCAGGATAACAGGACTCCCATCCAAGTAAGTGCCCTGAAGAACCTTTTCAAAAATGGCCAGGGCATCCTGATTGGAGGGAGAATCTGTTAATGCATAAATCCTGGATCCACGCAGATCTTCAGTGGCATTCCCCCTGAACAACTTAACGGTTCTCTGGTTGCAATACATGATCTCTCCCTCTGGATTGGTGATAACGATGGCTTCCGGAAACTCAAAGAGGGGATTTTCGGAAAAGAATTCTATAAATTTCTGCAGATCCTGTGACATACCTATTTCGTTATCAATACGGTAAAAATACAATATCTTTTCTTCGTTTTCAAGAAGCGCAGCCACAAAGTGATTGAGATCCCCTTTCTGGTGGATCCGGAAACGAAACGTTTTGTCCGGCGGGGAGTTCCCTTGCCTCCCGGCAGACGAGGCCGGTTTGGAGATTTCTGCAGGAGGAAGAGAAGATTTGCGATTTTAGTTTGCATTTTGCATGGATAAAACATGCCTTTGTAAATAAAAACAATGTACATACCGCGAAATATCTTTTCAGAGATTAATCATTACCTTCAGCATTTTTTGGCTGTTGCCCTCCTCGGCCCGAGGCAATGCGGCAAATCAACACTTGCTCAACACATTATCAGGCAAATCGAAGAATCAATCTATCTCGACCTGGAAAAGAGATCGGATCTGAATCGGTTAACAGATCCTGAACTATTTTTCAGAATTAACCGGGAAAAACTGGTCTGCCTTGATGAAATTCAGAAACTGCCCGGTATCTTCAGTGACCTGAGAAGCGCCATTGATGAAAACAACCGCAATGGTCAGTTTTTACTCCTTGGCTCCGCTTCCCGAGATTTAATCAGGCAGAGCTCAGAAACCCTTGCCGGAAGGATTGTATATGTCCATCTGACTCCATTCACTTTTTTGGAATTATGGGATACTGGATCGGCGACTCATTGGGATTTAATCACACAACGATCAAGAAGTACCTGGATATTTTTGCAGGAACGTTTATGATTAGAATGTTTCAACCCTTTTCTGTAAATACTAAAAAGAGAATCGTTAAATCTCCTAAAATTTTCATTCGCGATACGGGCATTTTATTGGCTTTGCTGAATATCGGGTCCGTGAACGGTTTATTGGGTCATCCGGTTTTTGGATCATCCTGGGAAACGATTGTGATTGAAAATATATTGGCCAGGTATCCCGACTGGGAATCCGGATTTTACAGGACTTCAAACGGTGCAGAGATTGACCTGGTTTTACAAAAAGGACAAAAAAGGATTGCCATAGAATGTAAAGCCGCAACCGCCCCAAAAGTACCGAGGGGTTTTTACTCAGCCCTGGATGACCTGAATATTGAGAAAGGATATGTAATTGCTACGGTTGAAACAGGATACCCGGTAAGTGAAAAGGTTTCAGTGGTTTCATTACAGGAATTTCCCGGGTTGGAGATCTGACTTCTCCTCCTTCTTTTTTAATCTGCTTGAATTGGGCTTTTGAACACAACGGCCAGCAGCACGGAATTCAGGATCAGCTCCGTCCACACGATCGAAATGACCGCAATCTCAAACATATATTCGCGCCGGATGCCGTGGCTGATGGAGATGAATACCAGCGCTGCTACGGTCAGTAAAAACGCGATGAGGCTGGTGAGCCGGATGGCCCGGAATACCCCCCGGTTGCCGGAAAACACGGGGATGACCGCCAGAAATGCCAGGTTCATGAAGACAAAGCCCACCTCCTCCAGGACGATGAAGATCCCATGCGGATTGAACTGCGTCAGCAGGGCGATCCCGTCGGTCTCCCCTCCTATCAGACTTGGCTGAATGACGGAGACCTGCAGGAAGTAGTTCGGGATCAGTACGGCGGCCGACAGGAGAGCAAAGCCCCAGGCGGTCAGGCTGAAGAGTTTTTTTCCGGGATCCGCTTGCTGATGGATCACTCCCATAAGCAGGATGAAGAGAAGGGAGATCAGCATGGTCGGGTACATCCAGTAATAATCGCGGGGGAACCGGGAGATGATATCATGATACGGATAGTCGAAACATCCCGACGCACAGAACGGACCCGCCAACGGAGGGGTCATAAATGCGATGCAGAAGGTGATCAGGGTGGTTGTGGCCGTGAGGATGGCGACGGTGAATCCAAAGCGGGTGTGGGTGATTCCTTTTATCACGGGGAATGATTCGTAAATTGACTATCCGTTCGTAAAGAGCCCTCTTCTGAATAGGGCTTCCGGGAGGCAAATATACAAAACCGGTAAGAACCTTTCGACCAATGTCGTTGACCTGATGGCTTCCCCCCGGCCGTTCACTCCGGTTCCGGATCCCTTTCATGCATTTCGACATCATGACGATATCGCCGATATCGTAGATCAGGTAGTACAGGATCCAGATGCTTTGCCATTCGTAACGGGTCCGGAGCCGGGTGAGGAGCCGGGTCTCTTTTTTGTCGCGCCCCAGCGGAGCTGCCAGT
>JAFGNY010000319.1 GCA_016926765.1 Bacteroidales bacterium
AATGGGAAGAACATACCCTGCAATGACGATCAATAGGAAGGGTAAAGGTTTTCTCATAAAGATGGTTTGGCCAACAAATTTATCAATTTCTTTCAAATAGAACGTTAAAGAAAGTTAATAGATCGGTCCCTCTCTGATAACCAATGGCTTGTAGCGTAGTGAAGGAGATGTGATGTTAGGTCCGAGCCCCAGCAAATGCCACTTCCGGTCAACCTGGTGAATGATTTCATCGTTCATGAGGATCACATTGGGCCACTCCCGGTTAAAACCGTCAAGTTCCCGGTTTTTTCGGGTTGCATCTATAAAGAGCAGGTTCACTTCCTTTCCCTCTTGTTCCAGAAAGAAACAGTCGCGCAGCGGGTCAATATGATTCGCCCCCAACCAGACCACTACCGGCAGGTCGAAAGGGTCTACTTCCTCATCCACAAGAATAATAAACCTGATATGATCCGGTAAACCAGCTTTTATCAGTTCATCGGCGAGCTTCCGGGCATGACTGGGTTGGTTCTTTTCGAAAGAGATCACCAGGATACCTATTCCATCTTTTAGAAGTGAATCATTGATTGATACGAGATCCGGGAAACGAGATACGAGATCGGGGATAGCGGATAAAATCCCCAAACCCCCTGAAGGGGGCTTGCTCCACTCCCCTGAAGGGGAGGGGCCTCCGGCATCCGGCATCTGGCATCCGGCATCTTTTTTCGTAGCGTCGATGCCCATCTTACTGCCTGAAGCGTATTCTGAACTCGAATGGTCAAGGATGTCGAGGGGGCCACGGCTGAATAAAATATTCTTTCCGGGATCCACATGATCCGAAATGGCTCTGGCCACATCGAGGTAATTGGTAAGGTCAATATCGGGATCGGTCACGACCAGAATCTTGTTGAACATCATTTGTCCGGCTCCCCACAAAGCATTCATCACTTTTTCGGCTTGCCCCGGGTAGGTTTTTCTGATGCTTGCCAGCACAATGTTGTGGAAGACGCCCTCAAAGGGCATATGCAGATCAGTAAGTTCGGGGACTACACTCATCTTCAACGGCTTCAAAAAGATTCGCTCCGTAGCTTTTCCGATCCAGCCATCTTCCTGGGGAGGGATTCCAACGATAGTGGCAGGGTATACTGCTCCTTTCCGGTGAGTGATGCAGGTAACATGGAACGCCGGAAAATAGTCTGCCAGGGAATAAAAACCGGTATGGTCGCCAAAAGGACCTTCCAGGATCATCTCTTCTGCAGGATCCACATACCCTTCGATCACAAAGTCGGCATCGGCCGGAACCTCCAGGTCGTTGGTCAGGCACTTGACCAGCTCGACCCGTTTCTTCCTCAGAAAACCAGCCAGCAAATATTCATCCAGGTTTTCAGGTAAGGGGGCAGTTGCCGCATAAGTATATACCGGATCACCGCCGAGGGTTACCGAGACAGGCATCCTCATGCCCAGTTCTTTGTATTGCAGGTAGTGGTTTGCTGATCCTTTGTGCAGGTGCCAGTGCATCCCGGTCAGGCCAGGTCCGAAAACCTGCATGCGGTACATACCAAGATTACGGGAACCAGGCGGACCAGCGGACCAGCGGACAAACGGACGGGTGGATGAACTCCCTCCCCCTGAGGGGAGGGTTGGGGAGGGGTAGTCGGGCGAACTGACCGTATGGACGCAGGGCAACGTAATAAAGGGGCCGCCATCGGCCGGCCAGCAGGTGAGCACCGGCAGTTTTGTCAGATCCGGGGAGTCCATCACTACCTCCTGACAAGCGCCTCTCCCCCGTTTCTTCTTTGGCATCCATGATGTAAGTTCCCTGAGCAGGGGAAGGGTCCGTACTTTATCTGCGAAACTCTCTTTAGGGGAAAGAAATGCCTTCAGGATCTTATCAATATCCAGCCCGATATCATCCAAATTCTCCACACCCAGGGCCATACAGATCCGTTTTTCCGATCCCATGGCATTGATCAGCAGAGGAAAATCGGTCCCATTGTTCTCAAAGAGCAAGGCAGGACCATGTTTCTTTGAAACCCGGTCGGTGATTTCGGTGATCTCGAGGTGAGGAGAAACAAATTCCTTCACACGAACCAGCTCACCGGCAGATTCAAGGGAAGAGATGAACTCAGAAAGACCTCTGTAAGACATGTTTTCTATTTACTTACCTTCAGGGTCGGGACAAACTGATTTTCAGTCTGTTGACCCGAAACTCTGCTCTTTGAATGTTTCAGGTTGCTCCTGGTCGTTGTATTTTGAGGGACATTTGAGGAGAAGACTTTTTGCTTCAAACACCGAATCATTGAGCATCGAACCGATGATCACAACCTGTTCAGACCGTTCAAAATCCTGGGGCTTAGCGTTATGGTAAATGATTTTCCGTTCAACGCTGTCCTGGTCCAGCATATAAAAGATAAATTCGTTGGGGTTGTTTTCGGCGTCATAAATCAGTTCCCTGCCCGGACTCAGTGTCCCGATCACATGAAACTCCTTAGTTGGCTTTTCAGCCGCCTGAGAAAAGCTCACATAGGTACTTGAATCGGAAATCGTGGAAATAACCACCCCAACAACCACCACCACCAGGATAATGATCACAATATGGATTGTTTTCATCCCTCTTGTTTCAGTTTGTTTTTACTCTCCTTTTCCTGTAAAAGTTCTCTTTCAATCCTGCTTACCTTCCGGTCCATGACAAAGAGGTAAGCAAAGAGGCCGATGAGGATCACTGCCAGCACGGCAACAACGATGTATAATTTGCTATCTGGAGTCATATGTCAAATGTAAAATGGTAAAATGGTGAAATTGCAACATACTGTCTGAACTACTTTTCGTATTTCGTATTTCGTATTTCGTATTTCGTATCACTAATCCCTAATCCCTAATCGCTTAATCCTGATCCTCAGATTCATGATCCAGAAGCCGAGGAGGATCCATCCAATCATGGCCGGATAGAAGACGATCCGTGTAGATCCGGAGAGGTTAAGGGCCATCACCGGCGCTCCGTCCTGACCAGGGTGAATGGTGGAGCCCGCCAATCGTGGTAATACCATCACAAACACAATCCAGAGGATAAAAGCGAAAATGTTGAACACAGCCGATACCTTTGCCCGTTTATGAATATCGTTGATTGAACCTCTGAGCACCATGTATGCGAGGTAAATGAACATGCCAACAGCAGCGCCATCCAGCTTCGGATCCCTCACCCAGAAGGCTCCCCATGTGCTTTTTGCCCAGATCATCCCGGTAATCAGTCCGAGGATTCCGAAAAAGATTCCCACATTGGCAGCTTCCACAGCAACGATATCCTCTTTTTCACGAAATCCTCTCAGGTAACGGATGCTGAAAATGAATGAGGTGATCAGCATAGCCGACATCCCGAACCACATCCCCACATGATAAAAGACATTGCGTATCGACTCCTTGGTGACCTCAAAGTATGGAACCTCGATAAAAAACCCATAGATGACTGCATAGAGGAGCAGAAGCAACGCAAGAAGCTTCCACCAGAGGCCTTTTATGAGTGAGCTATCAGTCATTGGTCATCAGTCATTGGTCGTTACCCCTAAATCCCCTGAAGGGGACTTTCTCCCCCTTTGGGGGCTGGGGGGGGTAATTAATCCCGCCAAAGATACGGAAATAATAAATAGGCAAGGATGATCACCGCCAGGTTGATGGTGACCAGAATGACAAGCGGGCCGGTGGCTCCGGGCCATTCAGGGCCGGAAAGCGCCATCCTGGAGATTTTCATCAGGGTGAGAAGTAAAGGCAGGATGATGGGGAAACTGAGCACTGCCATCAGCGAGAAGTTGTTGCTGGCCCGGGAGGCAATGGCAGCTACCATGGTGAGGATTGATGAAAGCCCGAAGCTTCCGAGAAACAATGCCAGGATAAAAAGTTCGAGGTTTACTACCTGGTTACCCATCAGGAGAAGAAACATCCCGAAAGAGAGCAGGGAGAGAATCGCCATCAACAAAAGATTGTAAAGGATCTTGGAGAGGACTACCGCTTGCGGACTGGCGATGGTATAATAATAGATATAGCGTGCCGGACTTTCCTGGACGAAGCTTTTACTAATGCCGTTGACTCCGACAAAAAGTAAGATAATCCAGAACAGGGAATTCCAGGTCTCGGGTGTGATCACCTCTTCAAAAGCAAGGTAAGTGACAAAAACAGTGGAAAGGAGATAAAGCAGAATTCCGTTCAGGACGTACTTCTGCTTTAACTCCAGTCTGATATCTTTGCCAATGAGAGCTTTGACTTCGCGAAAAAGCATCCTACTCTACAACCATTTTCCTGGTTACGTTCGCGTTGTTGAAGGTCACGGTGTAAAAATAGACCCCAGGGGCCAACCCCTTGGTATTGATGGTAAAAGAATAGGTCCCTGCCGCACAGCTTCCTCTGGAAATTGTCTCGATTTGCCTGCCCATTATGCTGGTTACTTCGAGTTCAAGGTTGCCCTGCTGAGAGATCTGCACATTCACCGTTGTTTGATCGGTTACAGGGTTGGGGAAGTTTTGTGAAACACTGAAAGCATCTCTCTGCTCTGAAGAAGTACCTACCGGGAAGAGAATATCGGTCTTCGAAGGTTTGAGGAACCGGATCCGGTTATCGGTGGGGCCTGATTGACCCTGATAACCTGTCTGGCTTGAACCCTGAACATACGATCCCGCGTAATCATCGTCCTGGAAGGTGATATAGAGATAATCATCACTGGACCAGGAGGTGCTTGGGAAGACGCATTCACTCCAGTTGTACTGAATATAATCGCTGGTGAGATCAATCGGAGTCGTTGTCCAGCTAGTACCATAATCGGAAGATCCACGGGCA
>JAFGNY010000320.1 GCA_016926765.1 Bacteroidales bacterium
ATGATGAACCCAATAAGCCCCTGTCAGAAGAGACAGATGATGACTTCGAGCTCCCATTTTAACCGGAAAACAAAACCTTCGCGGATCATATTCTGAGTGTTTGGGGTTGCCATTTATTGCAAACCCAACAACCGGAGTATCCTATTGGAACAACTTCAATCTTCCTGCAGAGATATTTAAACACAATAACATGAAATATCCATAGGAACCATGCTCATACCAACCCCGAATGAAAACAATGGATATTTCATGTGACCAATAAAACAGGAATTATTAACACATGAAACAAAAATATATCTATATTTGGAATAAATTATATTTCTACCCGGATGTCTGAACAACCCAAACTCGAACGACTATTACGCTTGCTGATGATGCTGTCGGGTGGATATCAATACACGATCGCCCACCTGGCAGAAAAACTCGATACCACCCGGAGAACCATATACCGTTACCTCGATACCTTGCGGGATGCCGGTTTTATCATCCAGAAGCAGGATGGCCGGTTTTCGGTCGACCGGGAAAGTCCGTACCTTAAATCCATCGGCGATTTGCTCCATTTTACCCAGGAAGAGTCATGGATCCTCAACAAAGCCATTCTTTCCCTGGATGATGAGATCCCGGTCAAGCAAAACCTGGCCCGGAAACTCTATTCCCTCTATGACCTGAAAGGGGTCCCCTACCCGGTTGTGAAGCGGGAAAATTCGGAGCGGATCATCGCCCTTATCCGGGCCATCGAGCAGAAACACCAGGTGCAATTGATGGGGTATCAGTCGGCCAACAGCAGCACGGTAACCGACCGGCTGGTGGAACCCTTCTCCTTTACGTTGAACTATGGATACATCTGGTGTTTCGAGGTTGGGCCAGAAACGAATAAACTGTTCAAGACAGCCAGGATCACGGAGGTTCGCGAAACCACGATACCCTGGCAATTTGAGAACCTGCACCGGGAGCTCCCGACCGATGTCTTCCGGATTTCCGGAAAACAAAAGATCCCGGTCGTTCTTAGTTTGACCATGCGGGCTGCCAGTTTACTGGCCGAAGAGTATCCGCAGTCGGAGGAGTTCATCAGACCGCATCCTGGCTCAGGATTCCTGTTCAACGGCTGGGTGAGCAATTTTGAAGGTATCGGGAGATTTGTATTGGGATTGCCTGGTGAAGTGGAGGTAATCAAACCGGTCTCCCTCCTCATTTATCTCCGGCAACGCCTCAACAAAAAGTTTTCAACATAGGTTAAAATTGACAGAAGTTGACAAAATGATGTCATAGTTTTGGTGGTCGTTAATAAAACCTTCCAGGTTTTGAAAACCTGGAAGGTTTGAAAAAGAAAAAATGAGGTTTCAACTGACCTTACAACGGATCAACAGCCAGGAGCGGATCATTCCGATCAATTATCAGTATGAGGTAAGCGCATGGATATACCGTGTAATCGGGCAGGGTGACCCCGCTTTCTCCGCGTGGCTGCATGAACAGGGATATGCCGATGACAAAAAGCAATTCCGACTATTTACCTTCTCAAACCTGATCATCCCCAACCGGACGATCCGGGGTGACCGTATTATCATTGGATCTGATGCTGTCCGGATTATTGTATCATTCCTTCCCCATGAAGCGATCACCCATTTCATACAGGGATTGTTCAGGAACCAGGAGTTCCGCATGGGTGACCGGCAATCGCAGGTTTCGTTCAGGGTAACATCTGTGGAGGGGCAACCCGGACCGTCGTTTCATGACCGGATGATATTCAGGGCGATCTCTCCCATCCTGATCTCTCAAAGCCTTCCCGGCGAAAAATATGCCCGGTACCTTGCTCCCGACCATCCTGACTATACCCATCTGTTTTTCAATAATTTAAAAGAAAAATGGAAGGCCTTCACCGGAAAAGACTATCCCAGCTACTCAGGACGTGAGGATATTTCCATTATATCACCTGTAAGAAAAAAGGGGATTCTGATCAAAGCCGGCACCCCCATGGAGTCAAAACTCATTGGATATTCCTTCGATTTTAGGATAACCGGCCCCGCCGACCTGATCAGGCTCGGTTATTACACCGGATTCGGGGAGAAGAACAGCATGGGGTTTGGGTGTGTGGAGGTGGTGATTTGAAGATTTGAAAATTTGGAAATTTGAAAATGAAAAAGTGATATGAGAAAGAACAAAAAAGAAGATAGTTTTGAACGGTTGATCCGGGAGACGCCGGATACCATTAAGCTGGATTTTCTGATAAAGTCTTTGGAAAAACAACCGTCATTGCGAAATCAGTTTATCCGGTATTGTGGTGATTTTTCAAAGGATAAAAATGCCAAGGGGGCAATGCTTCCGGAAGAGATCATCGTGGAAACTTCCATTCGATTGAAAAGTCAACTCGAAAGCCTGGACCTGGAACAGATGGACTGGCGGGAGTATATACCCCGCCATAGCGGATACATTGAAGATTATGAAGCCTGGGAAGACTTTGCCGACGATCACCTGACGGAGATCTTTGAAGGCTGGAAAAACCAGATATCTACTGAAGTCCGGCAGGGGGAACTGCTGCATGGCATTTGTCTGGCGATGGGATGCTATGATGCCTGTTTCGACGTCTACATTCCGGGAGCCGATGACGTGTTTGAAGATATCACATCTGAACTTCTGACCCATCATCAGGAGTTGCTGAATGCCGTGGTCGACACCCTGGAAGAGGTGACCGGATCGGAAAAAGAGGTTAATGCTACGGTCGTCGCTATCCTTGACTATTACCAGGGTATCAGGGAAGACCATCCCGATTTCCTGAGATACATGGAACCTGTGTTGCTCATGATCACGGAAACGGCCGGAACGGCCAGATTTATTTCTGAGGCGATTGAACTACGGGATTTTGATGAATCCCTGGTACCGCAATTAGCGCTGAAGATCGCGTCATTTGACCCGGATCCGTTGATCTGGCGGGAGAAAGCGGAGGAATATATGGAGTTGGACCTGGAGGTGGCCAGACAATTACTGGATCATTACTGGACAGAAGATCCGGATTGTTTCCGGCTGGTTGGAAACAAATTATTCAAAGAACATCCTCATGAACTGTGCGACTTCCTGAGTGAGCTTCTTTTTCCGATGTTCGACAAAGAGTTCTATACAGAGGTTTTAAGGTTCCGTACCCTTCGCGACCGGAATATGGATCTGTACACTGTGTTGCGTCAATACCTGAGCGATGAAGAGAAACAACGGTTCATTGACGAGATCGAATGGGATGAAGCATTCAGGATTGATGTCCTGGCAGCGGAGAACCGGTATCAGGAACTTCTCATCCTTGCAGAAAAGAAGGTATTTACCACCCGGCACTTCACCCGCATGATCGCTCCGATCCTGAATATCTATCCTGCCGGGGTCATGGCCCTGATCCGGAAAAAGGCCGAACACATCATCCTGCACGAGAAGGGACGGAACAATTACCAGCGCATTTGCCGGTGGCTTGAATTAGCGTTGAATGGAAAGGATACGGAAGAAGCCGCCCGTTCTCTGATCCAGGATCTGTATAACCGCCGGCCCGCGTTACCTGCCCTGAGGGAGGAGATGCGGAAGGCGGGGGTGGTGGATGATTGAATGGATTGAGAAGATTGAATGGATTGAGAAGATTGAATGGATTGAGAAGATTGAATGGATTGAGAAGATTGAAAGGATTGAAAAGAATTTTTCGAAATAAAATGTTATGAAAGAAAACTATAAAACAATTGATTATAAATAGTTGACGAAGATTAAAAAGCGAAATTCTAACTAAAGCCACAGCAACATGATTAAAGAAATTTGCCAATTTGTGGAAACACTGGAAGAGCAAGCTCCCGATCTATTTGA
>JAFGNY010000321.1 GCA_016926765.1 Bacteroidales bacterium
GACCATTTTAACCTTTTAACATTCAATCCTAAGGGGGTGTCACAACAACCCGAGACAATCCCTTTTTCTTTCATTTGACCCGGAATCTTTTCGAGAGCACTTTCAACTATGAAAGTCTCCGGAGGATGATTTTAATTTTGACTCCACCCCTGCTATTTATTTCGTCTAAAAGAATAATTTCGGAAATTCTGTTGGGAGGAAAATGATTTTTTTTGTATATTGTACTCGAATTCAATCCTGTAGTAATAACCAATTTAAAAACCTATGAAAAAATTAGTACGTTTATTCACGCTTTCCATTATTTCTTTCATGATGACAGCGAATATTGGTATCGCGCAACAGATTATTTGTGTTGATCGCGATGGAAGTTACCAATACCCTGATGACTTCACTGATGATTGGCAATTCCTGCAGCCTGCCCTGGACGAACTGGGATACACGTATGACTATGTGGAAGTAACTGATCTGGCCAATGACGGACCGGATGGAGCTACCATGGCCCCGTATAATATTGCGTTCTGGTTCACAGGGGAAGTATGGTCAGACGGAGAAACTCTCACCGATAACGATGAATATGAAATCTTGCTCTACCTTACCCTTTACGGTGGAAACCTGTTGCTTTCATCCCAGGATTTTCTTTATGACAAATATGCTGGTGCAGGCACATTCACACCGGGAAGTTTTCCTTATGATGCTTTGGGCTGCGTGGAAGTAGAACAGGATGTATGGAATATAGAACCCGACACTGGGAATGTGATGGGCGTTGCCGGTTCCTGTATTGCAGGAGTTCCTTTCACCGTTATTGATATTTATACGGGAGTTGGCGATGACGGGCTTTATGTTGATAACATCCTGCAGACTCTGGGAGATAATATGATGGAAATCATTTTTCCTGATCCGCTTGGCTTTGGTGCTACTCAATGGAATTCCGGAACCTTCAGGTCTATCTTTTCAACCGTTTCATATGCTGCCATCCGGGATCTCGATGAAAGGGCAGAAGTACTGGATAAATCCATTGCATGGCTTCTGGGAACCACAGGAACCTCTTTGATAAAAATGGAGCAGTCGGATATGCTAATATATCCTAATCCTGCAACCTCCTCCGTCAGGATCGGATGCAAAGATAAAATGCGGGAAATACTAGTCATGAACAGTACCGGACAGGTTGTCGATCAGTTGAATATTGACGACTATTCAACCAGGATCAACACCTCAGTATACCCTGCAGGGATCTATTTTATCAGGGCAATAACGGATAAAGGGACGTTATCAAGCCGCTTAATTGTGAAATAAAGTCTAAGGCGCCCTGTATAAATCGGAAGTGCTTTCGTGCTGGTTTTTACTGATGAATCTGTTATGGAATACGATTCCAAGTCCTCTTTATTCCCGACTTCGGACCATTCTATAAGATTTTCTTCAGTAACGGAAACCAGGAAAATGGTGGATACCGGAGAGGCAGATCAATCAGTGTAGTAGTTGTGACCATCGCCCGGCGGTTGCTGAATGCGAGAAAACTGTCGTAGCCGTGGTATTTCCCCATCCCGCTGTTTCCTACCCCACCAAACGGCATGTAATGGTTGGCGATGTGCAGGATCGTGTCATTGATGCATCCGCCGCCTGAGGAGGTATTCAGGAGGAGTTTCCGGCCTGAGGATCGTTTACCGAAATAATACAACGCCAGGGGTTTTTCCTGGCTATTGATATAACTGGAAACTTCATTGATGTGGTCGAAGGTGAGTACGGGTAAGATAGGCCCAAAGATCTCCTCCTGCATCACGGGGAAATCGGGTTTCACCTCGTCGATAATGGTAGGAGCAATGAACTTTTCTTCCATATCCATTTCCCCTCCCCAAACAATCTTGCCGTGTTGCATTAGCTGGTGCAACCGTTCCATGGCTTTCCGGTTGACGATCCGGGGATAAAACCGGCTTTGCCGGATATTTTCTCCGTACATTCCGGTAATGGCTTCCCCGATCTTCCGAAGCAATGAATCTTTGACCGATCGGTGTACAAACAGGTAATCGGGAGCAATGCAGGTTTGTCCGGCGTTGATGGTCTTCCCCCAGGCAATCCGTTTCGCTGCTACCGGTATGTTTGCGTACTCATCCACGATACACGGACTTTTTCCTCCGAGTTCCAGCACGACCGGTGTCAGGTGACCGGATGCCGCCTTCATAACCACCTTCCCGAGGGCCGGACTTCCAGTGAAAAAGATTAGATCAAAACGCTGTTTCAGTAAGATCTCATTAACAATCCGGTCACCCTGGACAATTGATACAAAACCGGGATCAAAGGTTTCCCTGATCATCTCTTCCATCACCCTAGCAATCGCTGGTGTATAAGGAGAAGGCTTTAACATAGAACAGCAACCGGCAGAGATCGCACCAACCAGCGGATTGAACAACAATTGAAAGGGATAGTTCCACGGAGCCATAATCAGCGAAACGCCCAGTGGTTCATAAAGGATCCTGCTGACAGAAGGAAACAGGTGCCAAGGTGTAGAAACCGGCTGGATATCAGCCCATTGACGCAACAAGCGCCGATGCAATGCGATCTCCTGAGTGACAATACTGGTTTCGGTAAGAAAAGTCTCCTCCGGCGATTTGTGCAGGTCGCTCCATAACGCTTCTGCAATGCGGGTTTCATAGAGATGGATTACAGCCAGCAACCGGTCTAAATTTTCCTTGCGAAAGGTAAGCGATCGTGTTTTCCCGGAGGAAAAAAAAGCCCGTTGTTGTTCCAGCAGCTGACGGATGACTTCAGGTGAAGTGTTTTTTATGGTCATATTCAGTCAAAGTTAGAAAGTATTCAGTTTGAAAAAGGCGATAGTTTTTTCCATCGCCTCTTTTTCGTTGTATTTTGGCAGGTATCCCAATTCCCTTGAAGCCTTTACAGAAGAAAAAGTAAAATCGCAGCAGGTATAGATGACTGCAAACCGGCTGAATTTTGGAATATAGGAACAAACCGGCCGGATCAGCCAGGCAATCGCTTCGTTCATCATTCCGATAGAAAATGCAAGCCTTCGTGGGAGCCACAGATTCTTTGGACGGATCCTGTATCCTGCCCCCTCTACGATCCGGTCGAAAAAGGTAAAGAAATTGGTTGCAGGACCGTCAGTGATGAAGTAGGTGCTTCCGGCCACTCCGGGTTTTTCTTCCCACAGCGCTTTTGCGGCCAGGATGTGCGCATAAGCCACGTTGTTCACATAGGTGTGTTGGCACTTTGACTTGCCATTTCCAAGTCGCACATAAACCCCTCCCTTGGCCATATTGATCAGGGATCCTACATGGAACGGATCTCCCGGGCCCCAGATGTCGGCAGGACGAAGAATGACAGTATGCAGTGGGCAGTAAGCAGTCCGCAGTTCTTCCCGCTGTTCGCTTGTTCGCTTGTCCGCTCGTAAAACCATCTCCTCAGCCAGTTTCTTGCTCCGGCAATACATAGTGGGATGCTTTTCAGGATAGGGTTGTGATTCATCGATGTCCACCAAAGGCTTTCCGGCAAAGATGGCGTCCAGGGAGCTGGTATAGACAAGGCAGGAGACACCCGCTTCCCGGCAGGCCCGGATTATGTTTTTAGTTCCGGTTACGTTCACCGAGTAAACCTCTTTTTCCGATTTCGGGCCCCAGTCGACAATCGCTGCCGAATGGATCACGATATCGAGCCCTTCGCAGGCATTCCGAACGGCTTGCTCGTCCCGTATGTCGCCCTGAATGTACTTGATCCGAGTATCGGGTATCTCTTCGGGAGGTGTACGGTCGAAATTGATGACCGATTCAATATGGATGGGCGAATCGGGGGCGGTCAGTTCTTCCAGGATGGCTTTCCCCAGGAATCCTGACCCTCCGGTGAC
>JAFGNY010000322.1 GCA_016926765.1 Bacteroidales bacterium
ACGACCAGCCGCGGATCCTCTTCCAGCATATCGGTGGGGGCATTACCCAGGTATTTGCTTCGGAAGCCGGTATCGGCGGTGTTCAGGTAACTCTGGTACTCCCGGGGGAAATTCTCCCCCCAGAGGGAATTTCTCGGCTCAAAATCAGGCAGTAATACTTTCGGCTTGTACACATATTCCTGTTCAACTCTTCGTGTGGTTATGCTGGAGGCCAGCAATCCCAGAAGAAAAACAACCACCACGGTGGTGAAAAACAGCGCCCAGTTGATCCAGGGAGCACGCTTTGGTTTTTGGTTCATATGGGTTGTTTCAGGTTTCAGTTTCAGGTTTCAGGTTTCAGGTTTCACCTTTTCACTTGTCCGCTTGAACGCTTGTAAGCCTGTCCGCTCGTCAAGGTATTCGGCGTACTGGCAATGCTGTTCACCCGCAAATGCGGAGTCTCCCGATGGCAATCCACACAACGCCTATCCTTCAGACTGTTATGAAAATTGGGTTGAACGGCCATCAGAAATTCCATTCCGACCAATGGATCGTGGCACCGGATGCAATTGGATTGAACCGCATGGCGTCCCTCCTCTTTGATGTAAATGGCAAACGGTTCGGCCCGGAAGGTAAAGATGGTAGCGTGCCGCAATCCATCCATTGCCTTGAAATAGTATTTGTTGAATACGTTGTTGTGCGGAACGTGGCAGTCGTTGCAGGTCGCCACATCGCGGTGGGAACTGTGGGCCCAGTCGGTGTACTGGGGGTTCATCACGTGGCAATTGATACAGGTCTCCGGATTATCAGAAAGATAGGATGGTGCATTGGAGATATATAAGATATATGCGGCCAAACCTGTAAGGATCCCCAGAAGGATGATTACTGTTGGCCTCCAGTGTTGTGGAGGAATGAGATAATCAAGAATTTTCACCAGACGATTATTGAATTCTTGAAAAATTTTCGCGGCAATGCTGGATTACTTTACATCCCCATCAGATAATCTGCAATCTTTTATGTGACTTAATCATTGATTAACGTATTTATTTATAATACTATATATTTTTTCAGACATGTCATGTATTGCACTGGAAACAATCCGTAAGTCGATATTCACGATCCCTATTTTTTTTGCACCCTTTTTACAGAAAATTTCACATTCTATCCTGGATTCCTTTGAAATTGTATCCATCCCTGCTTTCATAAACAGCGCAAACTCCTCTTTCATCAATTTTGCAGAAGATATACCTGTCTCTTCGCTAACCAGTCCGGTTTCACCTAATTTTATCTCCTGGATAATAGCGCTTAATTTCCCTCTTTCCAGGATTTTCAACCCCGGTTTTTTAAGTAATTCTAATGATATCTGTAAAGCAATACCATTGGTTAATATCACTGTTTTTTCATCCATACCATCGTCGTTCATATAGATCCCTACACTGTTGGGTTCAAATGCTTTTCCCATCCCAATTAGATCGGAAACAGGGGGTTCCCATGTTGAATCTTCTCCCCGGATGTCATTTACAAGGATCAGATAAGAGGGTGGGCCGTCCATATAAACCTGAATCCTGAATTTCCAGTTGCCATAATGATTTTTAATGGGATCGAAATCAATCTTCTGAAATATGGTCGTACGACGAAAAGTCTGGTGTCTGGACCTGGATTCAGTCATATACGTATAATAAGAGACATTGACCCTGCTATTTTCCTTATCGAACGTACAAACTCCGTTAAACATAGGTAGCTCATTCAAAATGATTTTCAGTTTCTCCGTTTCATCACTATATTTATCATGATAGTTGATGCATCTTTCGATAATAAGTTCTTTCAGCATCATTCTGTTTTCTGAGACTACCCCGTCAAACCAGGTTGAATCATACGGATAATACCGATTCTTGTATGAACCCTGAAAACGGGTTCCACGAACTCTTAACGGAAAATTCAACAGATTGATGTTGATATATGATTTCATTTCGGAAACCTCTTTATAAACATCTGTTATATTCGGATGTGTATAATCGGTTTCCTCTGTCAGATTAACAATCATGGGAATTTCAATCTTGGCCCAGATAATGTTTTCCGATTCAGTCGCTTCCTGCTGTGTAAAGGCATTCAACGAACAAAAAAATAACAAGCAAAAAACAAGGCGGTAGTTGTTTCCCATTATTCTTTTCGTTTATCCAACACCCGAAATTAATGGCCTCGGTCTATAAGAAAACGATAAATATCCCACGCAAAATTCTTCTTATTAATCCCCCTCCTGGTATGTATATGGAACTGGAATGTTATAAATTTTGAGTGTTTCCCGTTTACTTTGTCCCTCAACATATTCAAATCTACACTGCATCACATATCCTATCCCGGTTTTTAGTTTATACCCCTGACCAACAACCAGTTTGATCCTGATGGTCTCTCCTGGTTTCAAAGAAGGCCGGGTCGTCGCTTCTCCCGTATTGGGTTCCCAAAAAGCATGTATGCGGGCCGTACCTGTCGCGCCGATTTTTTCGAATTCTCCCCCCATGAAAGCCAGGGTCACTTCGGTTGATCCGGTATTGGTAACTTCAAAATACAAAGTCGGTCGATCCTGTTCCCCCGGAATTACCTCCAGAAGCTTCCATTTTGTATTATCCATCATGTTAACTGCGATAAAAGCAGGTAACAGTTTAGAGGATTTTATCGCTTGCCGAATCTCTTGTGGGTCATTCTTTATCAGGTTGATCCGGTCGGCCACCGATTGAACATATTCGATATACTTCTTCTTTGAAAGGTTCCCAATAGCTTCAGACCACCCTTCATTCGATTTGTATTGACGGTCGACAATCCTGAGAACCAGGGTGGATCCATCATAAGTAAAGAATAATCTGGCTCTGTTACTTACCGTTACCGCCGTCCAGTCAATCCAATCAGAATATAAAGAACCCGTTGATGGATCGAATTTTCCAGTTCCAAATCCTTTTTCTGTTAAAGCCATTTCTGCGATCTGCCAAACATTCTCCGGGAGGAGTTGATCGATTTGAATTTCGGGATCATTTCCGAAAACCTGAGAATTTGCCTGAAATACTATCAATAGATATAAGACAACAAAACATACTATAGATTTCTTATTCATCTCTATTTTTTTTATTTTAATTTTCAATGTGTTAATTAGTCGATAATGTCATGTACCATTTCCCATCTGCTTTTTTAAACTTTGCCTTCTCATCATCATCACTACCATCTTTGAATAGGATATTGTATTTTACCGTAGCGCTGTTCCCGTCTTCCGAGATTTTTTCTTCAATAATGATAACTTCTTTAAGTCCTCCCTTTTTTTCATTTTGTGCATTTCCCATTGCAATCAATCCTTCCAGCTTGGTTTTCTCTTCTTCTGTTAATTGCTCACCGTCCCCGTTGACGAACATAGAGCTCGCCTGCTTGTAATCTTTCGAATCCATTAAATTGTAAACTTTTACCACAATGTCGGAAGGTGTATCACTTTTAGATACTGTGCCTCCTCCACAGGAAGTCAATCCGATTGCCATGATCAGCAAGGATGCAAATAAAATAGCATTTTTTTTCATAATGTTAATTTTTAATGATGAATGGTTGGGTTATTTCAATCCTCTTAAAGGCAGGATTTCTTAGTATTTCTCCCGGAAAAATGATAGAATGTTTCCCTAAAACATAATCTAACTCTCTGGTTTCTATCCCCTGTAAAGGGCTGTCAGCGTTTTGAAAAGCTTTCAAAATTAATTCTGTACAATAAAGTTTGTTTTCTGTTGATAAATCATATTGATCATCAAAAGTAACCCTTTTTTGATAAAAAAGCAAAGCTTGTTCAGCAACTCGGGCCAGTGTCTTTTGATCAAAATCAGATCTGACTAGTGCAAAGGATGAAGCATTTTCACGTGATAAAAAAAACGCCGGACTCTCTTTTCTGATTCGTTCAGACTTACATCCTTGTTCCCCGGGAACCACATGAACCACCCAGGGAGTTCCATTATCCTCGACAATTATTCCAACATGAGTAAATTCCCGTTCCCGATCAGCAAGGTACACTGCAAAACTTTCAAAAGATCGCCCTCTCCTGAATAACAGATCTCCATTTCGTAGTTCAATGGAATAAATCTTCTCTTTGTTGATAATACCCGTTCGAAATTTTATGAAAGCACTGATTAACAATCCCCCTCCAACAAGAGCCCATACCAGGACGAAAAAACCTATCCACTTGAATTGTTGAGAGAGAATAAGGTAAAATCGGTTAACGCGGTAAGATTTCAGAGCCTTAGTTTATTCAATGATCAGAAAACGAAAGTAGTAAAAAAAACGTTCTCTTTTATTGCAGGATCTGATTTAATAAATCATTTTCTTCTTCCTGACCGCCACCATACCAGAAATCCTACAATACTGATCTCAAGTGTAAACAGACCTACCAGTGGAACAACGAGAATATACCAGGCTCCCAGCAATGGCTCAAAAATCCTGCAGGTGTGTATCTCAAGTGCAACACTCCATAATGAAATTGGGCTTTTACTGATCATTTCCTCCGGCATAGGTGGAAACCATTTGTCTCTGAACAGGTAGATAGCACCACTCATATAATCGAAGAGTACTTCGTTGTTACCCAGATCCTGAATATCTGGATGTCTGAATAAAGGGAAACTCCCCTTCCTTTTTGGGGTGGGGTGCTTTCCTGAAGGGGAGGGGCCGGGGGTTGGGTTAAGGTATCCCGCCACGGAAATCTCTCCGAAAGGGGTACCTCTTCCTGTTGACCGGTAGGGCATTTTGGTGAAATAGTCGGTGATCCTACCGGTTTGCGGTTCCCAGAGGAAGATGCCGCTGAAGGAGCCAATCAGGAAACGGAAAGGATCAACCTGTTGAAAGAGATTGATCCCCATGACGCTTACCGGAGGCTGGACCGGAAAAGGCATCAGGTGTGTCGAAAATCCGGGATCAGCCTGGTATATCCCTTCGGAAGTAGCTACCAACCAGCGGGTTCCTGTGTCATCCCACAGCAGGTCCCTGAAACGGTCGAACCAGGGGTTGGGATCGGCCAGTTCCGTATAGGGGATTTTTCCTACCCGTGCGTTGGCGATGGGGATCAGCAACGGGGGCCGCAAGAACATCCCGGTAAGGGTGGTGAGGATCAGCAGCAGGATCGTCCATGATCCCAGCGTGTTGTGCCATCGCAAGGTATTGCGGTTGAACCGTTTCAACCGGCTTCGCCCGATGCCATCACGCAGTTTCTTCAGCCGGTAGGGAACAAAAAAGTAGATCAGTCCGGTGATACAGAGGATGATGAAGATCACCCCAACGGCATCGACCATGAGTTTCCCCGCCAACCCGTAAATCTCCCCGCTGTGAATCACCCAGAGGGTTTTAAAGAGTCCGGTTTTCCCGTCGTCACCGGCTCCGGCCGGAACCCGGATCACCGTAAACACAGATCCCGTTAAGGCTTCCGGGGATGTACTCCCTTCAACCCCGGGAGAAGGTTCCTCGCGATTTTGCAGAGCCAGGCCGGTATCATGGATCCGTGATACCAGCAGGTGTGAGCGGGTCATCACCAGCAGTGAATCGCCTTTGGCCAGCACCTTCACGATCCGCTCCTCATTTACCGGCATGGGTACCTTGTCCCATCTTCTCCCATCAGGATCAAACCGGTACAACCCAAAGAGGGTGCCGGCGTGAATGCCGGTCACCGGATCGACTGAAACCGAAGCGACTTTCCGGTTATCGATCCCATCGGGAAAACCGGAGTTGAGATCAGAAAAGGCACTGAATGAATTGTCTGTCAACCAAATACCAATGTTTCCATAGACCAGCAGACTATCCGTTCCCCAGGGTACGCCTCCGCGGATGGCAGCCAGGTTCCAGTTGTGATA
>JAFGNY010000323.1 GCA_016926765.1 Bacteroidales bacterium
ATAATACCAGTTGCTGAAGGACTTCCGTCCGGTCGAAGGACGGGCTTCCTGACGAATGAACCAGTCGGGCCACGCAGCCATCGGACGTCCGAAATCAGGGCCGCGGTCAGTTCCCCAGAGAAAATCGGCCGGCTCCTGTTCGTCGCCGATCATCCGGTTGGCCCAGTTGGTGGTCACGGCGATCTCCAGCCGGTTCTCTCCAGGTTGCACGGCTGAGGTGATCTCCACTCGCCAGGGGGGATACCACACCACCCCGGTGGGTGTGCCGTTTACGGTTACCTCCGCGATGTCGTTCAGCGATCCAGGATCCAGCATAATCCTTTCCTGACGCGTCAGGAAACCGGGATCCATCCGGAAAGTGGTTCGGTAGACAGCGGTTCCGGAAAAATAGGTTACCTGCGGTTCCGGATGGTCCCTGAAATCGTTCAGCCGGGGAAAAATCAGTATGAAAGCGGTATCGGCCGGGGGTTCAAAGGTTACCTCCCAAGGTCCGCTCAGTTCGATGACCGAAGGAACCGGCAGAGGGAATTGACGGGTTTCGCCTGTCGGGAAAGTGATTTCGGCTAAACCGGATGAGGAGGAGCAGACGACGGTCTCTTCCCCAAAGCCATTGGTCAGGAACAAGTCCTTCAGGGAATCGGGAGGGGTGAAGGATATGGCATGATTTGGCCGGCTTACCGGTTTTCTGAATACGACAAAGATGGATTGACCGGCCTGCAGGAAGAGTTCCACACGAGTCAGGGATCCTGTTTGTTCCCAAACCGTAGCATCGGTTATGCTCCCATCCTCTGCTTGCCAGAGTTCGGGTTGCTTTCCACCGACCGGAAAAACGGCCGGAAAATAGCGGGCTTTGCTCTCCCGGTTGACTAAAAAGAAGATATCGCCCTCCTCCGACTTCCGGTGTATCACGGCTATTCCTTCAGGCGCCCTTACGGGTTCGTAGAGCATACCAGGTTTCTGCCTCAGGTATTCAAGGGCCTTCCCCAAGCTGTCAAATACCATTCCTCCGGCCGGGCCGGTTGACCTTCCGGATGGCCACAGCTCACCGGCGATCGCCGAAACCACCGAATCGCAGGAGGGATAGTCCTGTAATCCGGGTGAGCGTACCGGACGGGGTCCGGCGACAATAGCACCCTGTGCAACGAGCCTTCCGATCTTTTGGGCCATCGCCGGGAGCATCAGGGTATCGGTGAACTGCAGCAACGGATAGGTTCGCCCGGAGGGTAACCGGATCTTTCCCCCCTCTACGATGATCTCTGCCCTAAGGAAATCCTCACGGGAGATGACATCCGAATAGCCTGTCGGCTGATCCAGGCACAGCCAGGTTCCAACCTGTTCACCCTGTTGCAACAACACCTGGCATCGGGCCAGGTAGGCAAAAAAGGCTTTTCCGGGTTCAAACCAGGTTTGGTTTCTTCCGAAGTGGGTTCCCCACCAGCCCATGCCCATTCCCGGCTGGTAGCGGTCGCCAAAGGGCTGATGCACCCAATGATGCAGGATCAGCCGGTTGACCCCTGAAGCAAAGCAGCCGTCGGCGCTTTTTTTCAGAAAGGCCGGATCTTCGGTATACATGCTGTTGGTAGGCCATCCGGTGAAGGCTTCGGCACCTACCACGGTTTTCCCCGCTGCACGGGCGGCAGCCGGGATCACCGGGTTGATCCCTCCGTTGCTGTAGGTCCAGAATTCCCCCATGGGAAGATCGGCCAGGGCCACCCCCTGTGGGGTGCTGAAGGGGCCTCCGTAAGGCTCGAATTGCAGCGAAAGCCCTTTTCGGGCAAGTTTTTTCTTTCCAACCGAGAAACCGTTTTCAACGTAGAGCTGATGGATCACATCGGTGAAATCCCATTCAAAACGCCTCGTTATCTCTTCATTCTCCAGGATCCTCCGGGGGAGGGTGTCCTGTTCCATTCCTGTTACAGGCTTTCCCAGGGTGATGAGCCAGGGGAGCGGGTCGTATCCTTTCAGGTGGATGAAGGTCTCCCGGAAGCCGGGGGTCCAGTTCTGATCGCCTGCTTCGTAACTGTCGATCAGCATGTGCCGGAACGAGCGGCCGAGATAGGCTCCCACCTGCTCCTCCACTGGTTCAAGTACCTGGTTCCAGTGCCATTCGCTCTGGACGGCGCTCATCTTGTCGGCTTCGAGGGTTTTGCCGATCAGGTCGTCGGGAACCGGGTGCGGAGGCCGTCCGGTAGAGGCATGGCAGAACCGGTAAACAGTCCAGCTCCCCTCAAGGGGAGTCCAGAGAAGACCACTGTCGGGATGATACCGAGCCGTCAGATCAAGTACTTCCTCCCGGTTCACAACCGCTTTCCCGGCTGGAACAGCCAGAATGGCGATATCCTGAAAAAAGGAAAGTTTCCGGCCGGTAGCCCCCCACCCTTCATCGGCTATCAGAACCGGCGCTCTCAGCATGATAGTTCCTCCGGATGACCCGTCGATGGTGGTGTCGCTCCATACCAACCGTTGCATGCTCCGCTCCTCATCGATCCAGGGTCCGCCGGTGGTGGAATACCCTACTGTATTGTGCAATCCGATTTCCAGTCCTAGCCGTTGCGCCTCGGATGCTGCGTGTCGCAAGGCTTCCCAGTAGGCCGGACTGCGGTAGGTTTGCTCCGGCCAGGGGTTGTTCTGCATGGGAGCGTGCGACTCCTGAACGGCCGAGGTGAGGTTGAAGATGGTAGCTCCGCCGATGCCTGCCTCCTTCATGGCTTCGAGGTCTTTGGTAATGCCCTCTTTCGAGAAGTTCGGCCCCATCCAGTGCCACCAGACATAGGGCCGCATGGTGCCCGGAGGATCTTTGAACAACTGTTCAAGGCTGCCTGATTCCTGTGATGACAGGTTAGCGGAATAGCCAACCAGCAGCAACAGCAGCCATGGCAGGAATGAATTTTTAAAGGGTGTGTTCAACGGAGGAATTTTTGATAAAAATAGCAATTAAAGGTTTACCGATAGATTAAAAGTTTATGGGTATTTTTGCACATGGCAACTCATCCATGAAAACTTGAAGAAAGCCCTCGTAAAATTACTTCCTATACTCTTCCTGTTCAGCATGACAGAAATTGGAGCAATGGATAAAAATGACATATCATTGCTGATCGTTTCTGCTGAAAAAACGGAAGACCCTGCCGAAAAGCTCAACCTCTACATTCAAATCAGTGAACAGCTAAAGAACAATTATCCGGACAGAGCACTTGAATACGCTCTTAAAGCAAACGAAATGGCTTTGAAAAGAAAGGATGATCCGTACAGATTGAAAGCGCTTATTCTGATGGCTGATATTTACAGGGCCACAACAGAATATAAAACATCACTGGAATTATCCATGGAAGCCAAGGAGCTCGCCATTCACCTTGATGACCTCACTTTACTGGCTGAGGCGCATCGGGTACTTGGAGGAATTTACATTGACCTGGGAGACTATAAACAAGCTTCGGATCATCTCTTTGAATGTTTGATGTTATCGGAAACAACCGGCGACAAGCCGGCGATTGCACGAGCGCTGAACAACATCGGATACCTTTATTTCGAACAACAGAATAATGATAAAGCCCTCGATTATTATATACGGGCGCTTGCTGTGGCCAGGGAGAATAATGATACTTTTGGAATTTCACGCGGCCTGAACAACGTTGCGGCCATTCATTTCGAACTCAATCGCAACGACTCGGCCGAAAACTATATCCGTGAAGCTGCCCGTATCAATATCAGGATTGGTCAACGGCTTTGGGAAGGAATTAACTACTTAAACCTGGGCGAGATTAAAGTGGAGCAGCGCCGGTATGATGATGCGTTAACCTATTATCTCATGGGGGTTGATATTTTTATTGAAGTGAAGAGCATGACAAGACTCGCAACGGTTTATCTGAACCTTTCTGATTTTTATTTGAAGACGGGTCATGTTGAAAAAAGCCGCGAATATGCTGAAAAGGCTTTTGAAATCGGGCAGTCCCATAAACTTAAAAAAGCGGTGATGAATGCTGCTGAACAACTTCATGGCCTGTACCTTAGCGAAAAGGACCTCGATAAGGCTTACCATTATGGAATGATCCAATACCAGATGAAGGATAGCCTTGGACTTGAGGAGAGCATGATCAAACTCACAAAACTGGAGCTTCAATATGAGTTTGAGAAAAAAAACCAGCAAAACCAGCTCATCCAGCAGCGGAAGGATTTTCTCGTCATTATCTTGATTATCAGTCTGATTCTTATCATCTCGTTGATACTTCTGCTCCTGGCGCGGCAGAAAATCAAGGCCAGGGATGTTCTTTTAGCCAAGCAAAAGTTACAGGATGAAGTCGATTACAAGAACAAGGAACTCACCCTCAATGTAATGAATCTGATAAAGAAGAACGAAATTATTTCCGGGATTTCGAACAGGCTGTTGAAGATTGAATATGAAGTGGTGCCTGAAGGTACAAAAGACAGCATCATTAAAATAGCGCATGATCTCCAAAAAAGCACCGATGAGGAGATCTGGGAAGAATTTGAACTTCGCTTCAAACAAGTTAACGGGGAGTTTTACGATCGGTTAATAAAACAATTCCCTGAACTTTCGCCAAGCGAATTGAAACTTTGCGCATTTCTTCGCCTGAATCTATCGTCCAAGGAGATTAGCAAGATGACAGGCCAACAAATCACCTCTCTGGAGATTGCCCGGCATCGTCTCCGGAAAAAACTGGGTATCTCCAATACCCAAACCAACCTTATCACTTTTCTGACTCAAATTTAGCTGATATACAGCACTTTGTATAATCGGTAAAGATTTAGTAAAGGCGGTTTGTCCGCAGAGTAAATGATTTGTAAAGGCTAAAAAGTTGACGGCCATCATTCTGCCGGATACTTTTGGTGCCAGATTATTAAAAATCCATGGCACAAAATTATCGGATTTCTTCTTCTCAACAAGGCATCGCTGCGAATCGGGATGCGGAAGAGGTGAAAGAATTAACAGCAAAAAAAGAACGCCAGAACTCCATCCTGCGAAAGCTGGTCAAAGGAATCAGAAAACCGGATACTCCAATCAGTGAAGATGAAGCACTTGAAGGCCTTCAGGAATAAGTCTTAATAAAAATTCAATAAAAAACCCTATCTTATGAAAAAAGCTATCATTAAAAGCATGATGCTGATTGCAATTCTTTCAGTGTCGTTCACTGCCTTTTCACAAACTATATCGAAAAAGGCGATTTACGAAATATTCACCAGCGCAACCTGTGATCCTTGTTTCGCTGCCAATGCCAATATGGAATATATTTTCAGCACCAATCCGGGTGAATACAGCCTGATCAAGTATCAGATGAACTGGCCCACCGGTGGGGATCCCTATTATACGCCGCAGGGAGGAGACCGGAAAGAGTACTATGGTGTTGTCAGTATCCCTGATCTGTTTGTAAACTCCATTGACAATGATCCGACTACCTTTACGCAGGCCCTTTTCGACCAGTATGCCGCCCTGCTGACCAACATGAGCATTGGTGTTACTGCCAGCATCCTTGCTGACGGAATGATTACCGTGAATGCCAACTTACAACCGGAAGCTAACTTCAACGCCGGATTGAAGGCACACATTGTGGTAGTGGAGAAAACAACGGTAGGGAATTATAAATGGAACGGTGAGACTGAATTTCATAACGTGATGATGGTGATGCTGCCAGGATCATCGGGGACCACCCTGGGTGCATTGACCAATGGCACTCCGGTACCGTTGACCCAGACCTACGACATGAACACAACCTTTATGGAAGAACCAACCGATCTTGCCGTCGTAGTCTTTGTTCAGGATGATAATACGAAAGAGGTCATCCAGTCGGAGATGGCCGATGTAACTCCAATCGGAATAAATTCTTACACCCTTACCCTTACGGTAAAGGACACCGATGGAATGCCGGTCTCAGGCGCTGAAGTTGAATTGGAAGCTCACGCACAGGAATACACGGATGCATCGGGCCAGCTCATTTATCCAGCAGTATTTCCAAGAACTTATTCCTACAGGATTTTCAAGGCTGGATATGATGTGGTATTTGATAGCGTGGTGGTGACTGACCAGAATGTAACTCTGGATGTTGTTCTCCTCTCCCCCAATACATATCTGTTATATGAGGATTTTGAAGGAAGCAGTATTCCCGCAGACTGGACGGCTTTGTACACCGACCCCAATGAAATCTACATTGCATTTGATGAATCAATTGTTCTTTACAGGGGGATGACAGGTGGAGACCTTCGCCTGATATCGCCTTCCATTCCATTAAACCAGGCGCAGACACTTTTTGTGGAATGCGGACAAAGCAATCAATATCCGGATACTTACATGGTTATCGGCACTGTTCCTGAACCGACAAGTACAGCTACTTTCACAGAACTGGCCAGGTTTATCCCGCAGGAAGTCGGGTTTGGCTGGATAGAACTTGACCTGTCGAACTACAGCGGAACCGATACCTATCTTGCCTGGGAATATATTGGTCCGAATGGCTGGTATGTGATCGAGACGGTTAATGTTACTGATGAGTTTACCGGAATTGGTGATCAAGGAGTTGCAGCAGGCCAGGTTCAATGCTACCCCAATCCAACTGATGGACTCATTCAAATAAAATCGGGGAGCGGTCTTCAGAAAGCCGTTATCAGGAACCAATGGGGAGTAGTGGTTCTGATTATGAAACTCTCGGGTAGATTATCAGCGATTGATGTTTCTCGGTTCAGTTCCGGGTTGTACATCATGGAAGTTACTTCCCGTGATGGTGTGGAAACCCAAAAATTCATCAGGAAATAAACCGTAATTCGAAGAATGTATTGAAAATTATGATTCTGTGAATTTCAGAACTTCACTCACAGCCGGACTCCGGTTGCCGGTTTCAGGTTAAGCGAAACCAATCCTGAAGTTACCGGTTCATGGCGCGGTTTAGTTGCAGCACAAATTTTTCCAGCCCAGTTCTGGAGAAAGGTCCATATCATACCGGTCGGAGGCAGGATTGAGCAGGCGGATATGTTTGAAACCGTTTTCGGGGTGTTTGCCAGGAGCTTGGCGAGGATCGTGGATTTGATTCCAAAAGTAACCATTCATTCCCACATGCTACAGGCATAGTAAATCTATTGCACTGTAAAATTTGTTCTGTACCTTTGAATTCAGTTTCCGCTCTATCTTATTGTTAAATAATTCACATAAACCCATATGAAAAATATCCTGACCTTCCTGTTACTCCTGATCGCCCCCGGCTACCTGTTATGCCAGGAAAACCCGCTCTGGTTACGCTATCCCGCCATCTCACCCGATGGAAAAACGATCCTCTTCAGTTATCAGGGCGACCTCTGGTCGGTTCCTGCGACAGGGGGGATTGCCACTCCGCTGACCATGACCGAATCGTATGAATATATGCCTGTATGGAGCCACGACGGGAAGAGGGTGGCATTCGCTTCCGACCGGAACGGCAACTTCGACGTTTTTGTGATGGATGCCACGGGTGGTGAGGCAAAACGCCTCACCTATAGCTCCAACCGGGAACTTCCCTGGAGTTTTACGGCCAACGGCAACGATGTAATTTTCTCGGCTTACCGCCAGGATCTGGTCACCAACGCCCAGTTTCCGATGGGACTGATGAGCGAGCTGTATGCGGCTCCGGTTGCCGGCGGAAGGATAATCCAGATGCTTCCTTCACCTGCCTTGAATGTTTGTCCAACCAGCACCGGCGATAAGATCCTGTTCGAGGACATTAAGGGGTATGAAGATGAATGGCGTAAACACCACACCTCTGCCATTGCCCGGGATATCTGGCTCTATGATTTCAACAGCGGGAACTACACGAAACTCACCTCCTTCGACGGAGAGGACCGTGATCCGGTGTTCGACTCCAAT
The DNA here is from genome assembly GCA_016926765.1 of Bacteroidales bacterium. Lineage (GTDB taxonomy): Bacteria > Bacteroidota > Bacteroidia > Bacteroidales > FEN-979 > QYOJ01. The sequence continues at coordinate 7,841 of JAFGNY010000323.1, forward strand.
GACAACGATTTTTACTACCTCAGTGAACAGGGAGGATCCTTCAATGTTTACAAAAGCTCCCTCGCCGATCCGGCGGTATCGACTGCCCTGACAACCTTTGAGAAGCACCCGGTGAGATTTCTCACCCGGTCGAAGAACAACCTGTTATGCTTTTCCTACCACGGAGAGATCTATACCCTATCGCCCGGCAGCGACCCCGAAAACGTGAGTGTGACGATCGTTTCAGGCGGCCGTTCGCCCGAAGAGCGCATCGTTCCCGTTAACGAAGGATTTACCGAAGCCACACTATCGCCTAACGGAAAAGAGTATGCCTTTGTTTTTCGCGGAGAGATCTTCGTGAGCAGCATCGATGGAGGCTTCACCAAGCGGATCACCAACACTCCCTGGCAGGAGCGCAGCGCCGGCTTCAGTCCCGACGGCCGTTCGCTGGTGTATGCCGCCGAAACCGGGGGAAGTTGGAATGTCTATACCACCTCTATCGGCAGGAAAGAGGAGCCCTACTTTTATGCCTCAACGGTGCTGAAGACTGAACCGGTGGTGGCAACGGATGCCGAAGAGTTTCAGCCGGAATTCTCTCCCGACGGCAAGGAGGTGGCCTACCTGGAGAACCGCGTAACCCTGAAGGTGATCAACCTGGAGAGCAAAAAAACCAGACTGATCCTGCCGGCAAAATACAACTATTCCTATGCCGACGGAGACCAGTATTACCAATGGTCGCCCGACGGAAAATGGTTCCTGGTCAGCTATGCCTTCCCCGACCGGATCTTTAGTCCTGAAGTGGGATTGGTCTCTGCCGACGGGAAGGGAGAGATCGTTAACCTCACCCTCAGCGGCTATGACGATTTCGAGCCGAAATGGGCGAAGGACGGGAAGTCGATGATCTGGGGATGCAACCGCAACGGCGACCGTGCCCAGGGGGGCTACGTCGTTTCAGCCGATGTTTACCAGCTGTTTTTTACCCGGGCTGCATACGACCGCTTCCGGCTGTCGAAGGAGGAGCTGGCGCTGGTAAAGGAGGTGGAAGAAAAGGAGAAAAAGGAGAAGGAGAAGAAAGATCCTTCGAAGGAGGAAAAAGAGAAAGAGGAAAAGAAAGGGACAGCCGGCAAAGACTCAACCGGATCTGGGGAGCCGAAAGACAGCGTGAAGGTTGTTGTCGACTGGCAAAATCTGACCGACCGGAAAAGCAAGCTCACCACACATACCTCTCGTGTTCGGGACTGGCTGCTTTCAGGCGATGGGGAAAAGCTCTTTTACCTGACCAGTTTTGAGAAGGAGAACGATCTGTGGGTCACCGATCTGCGGACCAAAGAGACGAAGGTACTGGCGAAACTCGGTATGAAACGTCCGTCGATGGAGCTCTCGGCCAACGGGAAGTTCATTTTGGTGCTGGCCGACGGGAAACCGATGAAGGTGGAGGTGGAAGGCGGCAAGTCTGAGCCGTTGAAGACTTCCGGGGAGATGATGCTGAAACCGGCAGAAGAACGAGCCTATGTATTTGATCACGCCTGGCGGCAGTTCAGGGAGAAGTTCTATGTGGAAGATCTCCACGGGGTGGATTGGGATTTCTATTACAACGCCTATAAGTCATTCCTGCCCTATATCCGCAACAATTATGATTTTGCTGAGATGCTGAGCGAGATGCTGGGCGAAGCCAACGCTTCCCATACCGGCTGCGGGTATATGGTCAACCATCCGAACACCGACCAGACCGCCGACCTGGGACTTTTTTACGATTACAGGTTTGCGGGATCCGGGCTGAGGGTTCTCGAGGTTGTGGAGGGAGGACCGGTGGATAAAGCCGCCTCAAAGGTAAAGGCCGGATGCATCCTGGAGAAGATCGACGGAGAGGAGGTTTCCGAAACCATTGACTTCTATTCGCTGCTTAACCGGAAGAGCGGGAAGCTGACCCTGCTTGCTGTATTCGACCCGGTTTCGGGCGAACGGTGGGAGGAGAGCGTGAAGCCCGTCACGGTCAGGGATGCCAATCAACTACTCTACAAACGGTGGGTGAAGAACCGCAGGGCAGAGGTGGATAGCCTCTCCGGGGGGACCATCGGATACATACACGTTCGTTCTATGGATGACGGCAGCATGCGAACGGTCTTCGAGGAGGCCCTGGGTCGCCATTTTGAAAAGAAGGCTCTCATTATCGACACCCGGTTCAACGGCGGGGGCAACATCCACGAGCAGCTATCGGATTTCCTGAGCGGGAAGAAATACATGGACATTGTTCCGCACGGGCAATTCGTTGGATGGGAGCCATACAACAAGTGGGTCAAACCTTCGGTCGTGCTGGTGGGGGAGAGCAACTATTCCGACGCACATCTGTTTCCGGTGGCCTACCAACTGAAGAATACCGGAAAGACCCTCGGTATGCCCGTTCCGGGAACCGGTACCTTTGTATGGTGGGAGACTCAGATCGACCCGACGCTGATTTTCGGGATCCCGATGGGCGGCTGGCGGACCCCCGATGGAAAATTCTGCGAGAACAATCAGATGGAACCTGACATCCGGGTTACCAACGAGCCTGGGATCCTCTCTTCCGGAAGGGACCAGCAGTTGGAGGAAGCAGTGAAAGCGCTGATGAAATGATGGACTAGGATCGGATTGTTCTTTGACTGATTGGTTAACAGTTGTCAGTCAGGCTAAGGTAAAGCGAATAATTTTCTTCATCAAAACAGACAAAAAGCGCCTCTTCCGGAAATTCCCCTGATATGCAAAACTCCTTCACCGTTTTGAGGGCAATCCTGGCTGCCTGGTCTTTGGGAAAACCGTAGATACCTGTGCTGATATTGGGGAAGGCGATTTGTTTAATGTGGTGTTTCACAGCCAGTTTCAGGCAATTTCTGTAAGCTGCGGAGAGGATAGCTGCTTCCTGGTTACGGCCTCCTTTCCAGACCGGTCCAACGGTATGGATCACATACCTCGAAGGAAGATTTCCTCCGGTGGTGATGACAGCCTCACCGGCCGGTAATCGTCCGATCCGGGCAATGATCTGCTTGCACTCTTTCAGGATTGCGGGGCCTCCGGCCCGATGGATGGCGCCATCCACTCCTCCTCCACCCATCAGGGAGGAGTTTGCGGCATTGACAATAGCATCCACTGACAACTGGGTGATATCACCCCGGATCACTTGTATCTGCATGATTCCTTTTGGTATACGACCTTACTAATGTTTGATCAACGTTGTTGAATTCTGTTTGACTACTATCAGTTCCGATTTTATAAAGAACGCGGTGGCTGGGTGGAGAATCCTGATCCGGCAGAGGTAATGATTGAGCGGTAGAGCTCTGCAGCAAAGGTATCCAGGCAGGTGCGGGAGAAGTGGACACCGTCGTACCGGTCGGTCGCCAGCAGGTACCGGTCGGTATCCGGACCCGGTATTACACCCGGAGTTCCCCGCGCAAAAAGAATCTGCGCTTTTCTGACATTCGTATCCAGTCCCGAGGGTTTGATGCCGATCATCTCCGGATGGTAACTGGCTACGCAAACGGTTAACGATGCCTCAATGCCTGCTTTCCGGATGCGCCTCAGAAGCCGGTTCAATCCTTTCAGATAATCCGCCCCAGAAGTATTTTCCAGGTTATCGCTCTCTCCCTGATGCCAGATCACATGGGAGACGGGAATGTTTCGTTCCCGGATCATGGTCAGGCATTCCTGGAGTTGATCCCGGCACGCTCCTGCTGTCCAGCACCTGATGGTTGTAGAGCCTATTCCTGTATTGATCAGGATTACACGCCGGTAAAGACTACTGTCGATAAGCATATCGCACAGCCGGGTCCATACGCTGCATCCCCCGTTTCCCGGGGCGCCGCGCAACGGTTCCCGGGCATAAAAGAGGGTGTCTTGAAAGAATTCATACACCTCCTGATGGCAATAATAGGTTCCCTGTCCGCTGCTGGTGGAGTTCGATTGCCCGAAGGTAAGGATAACGGCCGTGCTGTCGGCATATAGCAGTTGAAGATCGACTTGTTTACTGCCTTGGAGGGGTGATGATGATAAGGGATAGGTATCAGGTAGGGTGGTGGTTCTTTGAGCCCGGATGAGGGAGGAGGTCAGAAAAACTCCGGTCAGAATAATAACTGCACAGCCCTTTAATACGGTAATATTATGTTTCATGATCCCCTGGTGTTTGATTCACAGGATTTAAATGGAGCACAAAAGTAATAGAAAAATACCAATTAGTTAACCCGCACATTTTCCCGACAACTGCCTTCTCTGAAGAGGGAGGGATACCACTGCGTGGATTTACCAGGCTGTTTTAATCAGTTTTCCTTTCTCTGAATATGTTCCAGCCCCGATGAAATAGACATATATCCCTGGAGGTAAAGATTCAAGATCCATCGAAATAAGATGAGTCCCAGAAGAAAATGGTTGACTGATAGCTGTTTCCGGTTCCTGTCCGGTAAGAGAAAAAATCTTCAGGATCACCGCTTCCGGTTCGGTAAGGGTGATTGTGAAATTGACCCTGCTCCGGAAAGGATTCGGGTAACAACCTGTTTGAAAAGATTCTCCCTGATCTTCGATCATAACGATCGTAGCAGTATCGGTCATGCTCCCGAAAAACTGGTTCTGGTATCCAATCGTATTCAAAACAGTATCCCCGAAAATTGCCCCGTTGTGATGAAACCCTCCCAGGTAAATACCAGTATTCGGATCGCGGTGAATATGAAAAGCCCAATCCTCTCCCGGACCACCTGCCTGGGTGGCCCAGATGAAATCTCCGTTAGTGGAATACCGGGAGACAAAAATATCTTTTGAACCCATGGAGGTAAGTAACTGGTTGCCCCCGAAAAAAACCTGACCAAGAAAATAGCCGGTCAGGTAGATATCGTTCTCATGGATTGCCATGCCATAGGCCCTGTCATTTTCTGTTCCCCCTTCCGTAATGATCCAGGATACCTGGCCCAGCGGATCATATTTAACCAGGAATAGATCCCACCCTCCGGCTGAATTTACCGGGTCATTGCCAAAAAAGGCGGTTTCCTGGAAATATCCAGTGTGGTATATATTCCCGTAATTATCTATCCCGATCCCGGATGGGGAAGGTTTATCGTGATTGCTGCCTCCCGCTCTGTCGCTCCAACAGATCTGACCATTTGCATCAAAACAGGCCATGAAAATGTCGAAATCGCCATACGAAACCAGTGTGTCGTTTTCAAACCATAGTTCTCCTTCGAATTTCCCATTCATCCATATCTGATTGTTTGCATCACATACCAGGCTATGACCACGGTTAATATGATGTGTACCAGGGATATAACGAGCCCATATGAACCCGCCATCCGGGTCGTATTTCGACAGAAAAATCTCACCACCCCACTCTTCATTCGGATTTCCCCCCGAGGGCACCCCCGCGAATAGGGTGGTATCTCCAAACTGCGCTTCATAATCGAAACATCCGGTGATATAACAATTGTTGCAGGTGTCCAGGGCAAGGGTCATGGAGTTGTCGAAATAATTGGGGCCCCCTCCCTGCCTTACCCACAGGCACTCCCCTTCGGAACTGTATTTTGCCAGAAACACGTCATTCGTCCCGGCCGAATAAAGGGTGTATTGGCCAAACTGGCTTGTTCCATAAAAATTGCCAGTGATATAAAAGCATTGGTCACTGCCACAAACAACTTCGAAACAATAATCCAACTGTCCCCCCCCAGCGCTCCTGGCCCACAGGACCTGGCCCGATGAATCGACCTTGACAATAAAGATTTTGGTTCCGGTTCCAGGATTGTTCAGCGTGGTATCTCCAAACTGAATTGACTGTGCAAACTCTCCGACAAAGCAAAGATTGTTATCCTGATCGCTCGCCCCTGAGCGACAAATGGCATACACACCGGAAGATACAATCCAGTCGAATTCCTGTGAGAACAAACAGGCGGGGAAAATCATGACCGGGATAAACAGGATGGCAATCGTTTTCATAGGATGGCTTGTGATGAAGTGACGGCCAAATTACCACAAAGAACTTCACCAGTGGAATCAAATCGGTAAAACCTTCCCGGTAATCGGTAAATTCAGCGATCTACCGGGTGATAGCATTCAATCTCCTTTCACCTGCCCCCGAAACCTGGAACCTGATCGTTGTAACCTAACTGGTTCTCACATGCAACATCACCACGAAACCTCCCGGATCCCGGAAATGAACACCAAAAATAACGGGAACCGGGTTTATTGCTTTCATCATATTCTCGAAACAGACGGTTCGTCACCCGAGTTTGACACTTCATTTTTATAACATATTTATATACAGCATAGTAATAG
>JAFGNY010000324.1 GCA_016926765.1 Bacteroidales bacterium
CTGTTTGTTGACCGGGAGATGCTGATCAGCGATTACAACTTCCTGATGAAGATCGCCTGGTTTGCCCCTTTCGTGATTGCCGGGATCTGGGGGGCCACACTCTCTTCTGCACTCGGAGGCATCCTGGGAGAGCCCCGGATCCTGCAGGCGACTTCTTCTGATCAGATCACCCCGAAGATTTTTGCCCGTGGTTCCGGTGCCTCCAACGAACCCCGTAACGCCCTGCTGCTAATCTTTCTCATCGCGGAAGCCGGCATCCTCATCGGTAAACTGGATGTGATCGCCGGCAATGTCACCATGTTTTACCTCGCCTCTTACGGGTTCATCAACATCGCATTTTTTCTTGAAAACTGGGCCAGCACCGATTTCCGTCCTTCATTCCGTGTTAACCGCTACATCGGCCTGATCGGTTTCATTGCAGCATTAAGAGTGATGTTCACGCTGGATATGATCTCGATGTTTGCCGCTTTCATCATCATGGGACTTTTGTACTACTTCCTGAAAAAACAACAGCGGGATACTGATACCGGCGTTGTATGGCAGAGTGTCTTCTCCACCCTTATCCGGAGTGCCCTGCACAGGATGCGCGGACGATCCATTGAGTAAAGGAACTGGCAGCCAAACATCATCCTGTTCAGTGGCGGCACCGAGAAACGTCCCCATCTGATCGAGTTTGGCCAGGCGCTTGTCGGAAGACATGGCGTACTTTCGAATTTCGACCTCAGAGAGAACCGTGATACCCGCCTTCCCGTGATGCGTACCGAAGGAGACCCTTCACCCGGCAAAGAGGTACCGGGAATGTTCACTAACAGCCCAAACAGATGAAAGCTATACGTTTACTGTCACAGTATTTCCAATTGACAATACCTTTGCGGGGAAAATTGAGCAGTTGGTAAAAAGGGAGATGGCGATTTCCCTGTAATTCCCGTCAACCCTGATTCTTTCTCTTCCATTCCAGGAAAAAGAAAAGCGCAAACCCATCGATCGAACAGTTGATGCGATGGGTAGTGATCAGGTGGAGGATGTCATGCATGGGGGTAAAATGGAAACCCAGGATCCCTTCATTGTGGTCCACTCCATTCGCAGGAATTTGATTTTCAACCTCTGCAGCAAAAAGATACACTTTTTCGTCGGTAAGGCTCGGCGCGGGAAACACCTCTGTGAGTGCGTGCCATTTTGCCGATGCCAGACCGGTTTCTTCCAGCAATTCACGCTGTGCTGCCGCAAGAGGTTCTTCTCCTGCATCGATTCTCCCTCCGGGAAGTTCGTAGGCCAGTTCGCCTGTCAGGTATCTGTTCAGGGAAATCAATCCGATGGCATCCCTGGTATAAGGGATCACACTGACTGATCCGGGTTTTTTCAGGTAGTAGAAATCGCGTTGACCGATATCGTCAATCTCAACATCATCGTGTAGTACATCAAAACGGGGAGTTGAACAGAGAAACTCGCGATACAGCAGTGTGTATTTGATCATGTGGAGGGCTGTTAGCCAACAACCATAGAGAGCACATAGAGGCAAAAAAAGACAACGATCACAATGACAGGGATAACAGCAATCCAGTTTCCTTTTGTTTCCTTATCCATGGCAATAAGGCATTTCTCATGCAAAATAGGATGGGCGACCCGCCGGGTCGCCCATATGTTATTGCAGCGTAAACTTGATCGGGAGATTGTATGAGACACGTACCGGGATTCCGCGTTGTTTTCCGGGAGTCCATCTAGGCATACTCTTAACAACCCTGACTGCCTCTTCATCACATCCTCCTCCGATACCCCGGAGAACCTTCACATTCGTGACCGAGCCGTTTGTTTCTACAACAAAGTTCACAAATACCCTTCCCTGGATGCCAAGCTCCTTGGCTTCTTCGGGATATTTAATCGTCTCGGAAAGAAATTTATAAAGTTCTACATCCCCGCCGGGAAATTGTGGATTTTCTTCAACAACCGTGAAAATTTCTGCCTCTTTGGGTTGTTCGATAACCTGTGGCTTCTCTTCTACGATCGCAATTTCCGGTTCTTCAGAAGGTACTTCGGTATTTCCTTTATCCGCCAACAGATCCTGTTTGCCGAAATCCGATTCTACCGCAGTATCTTCAACGACGACAGGAGCGGTAAACTTCACCTTTTCCTGAAGTGCTTCAGGAGGAGGAGGAGGAGGCGGCGGGGGTGGCGCTTCTTCCTGTGGGATATCCAGCATTTCTGCGCCAACACTCATCTCTTCTTTCATGATTCTACCCTGGTTGACTACTGCTGTAATGATTGGGTATGCAACAATGCCTCCCATCACCAGGAAGGCAATGATGGCAGAGATAATGATATACTTCTTGTACTTCTTTCTGAGCATATACGCCCCATAGGTCTTGTTCCGGTTCTTAAAGACCATTTCCTCTAAGGATTCAACATGTTCGTGTTTTGCTGTCATAGTCCTTTGGTTTTAAGTAAAACGAAACCTATTTAACTTTAATTTTCGGATATTCGGTAAGAGGTGCTCCGGCCTGCATTCCCTGAATCATCATCACCTCTACCTGCCCAATGTCCACCACAGCATAGCTGGCAATATTGCAAATCGCCATTTCATCGATTATGTTTACAATATCCTTGTATTTTGCAGCTGTATCGGCTTTAATCAGCACAATAGGACCCTTTTTATCATCCAGCTTCATCTGTTTGATCGTATTCTCAAACGTTGAATCCGCTACGATGATCTCGCCGGTAAGCCGTTTTTCACGGTACTCCGTAATTTTGGTAAAAAGATCCCTGTTCCAGTTCAACAACATTTTCCGGACTCCATCTTTACTGAAATTACTTTCTACCAATTTTGGCAAAGGTTTGTCAGGAGCGGCCTGTCCTTTATAATAATAGACCTCATCATTCCCCGCAAGCAAAATATTCAGGGTTCTCTCGGCAGAGATCTTTGGCTGATCCTTTGGTTCTTCATTTTTGTCTTTCTCGGGCATCGTGATTACCATCACCTTTGGTTTGGCAAAGGCAGTGGTAAGCATAAAAAACGTGATAAGCAAACACATGAGGTCGACCATTGGGGTCATATCAATCTCTGCCGGGTGTTTTTTTGCCCTTTTTTTCTTGCTTCCCTTCTTCCCGCCGTGATCTTGGGTTTGTATTTGAGCCATATCAATTGCTTTTATCTATTAAATCTCACTAACCAATTACTTCGTTTCAGGGGGAAGGTCTTCCAATCCGACCTCTTCCGTAACAAAGTTGGTGATAAGATTGAATTTATTTACTTTATTGTCCTGTAGCATGTCCATGATCTTCTTGACCACCATGTAGTTGGCATCGGCATCCCCTTTGATAGCCACTTCAGCCCGGGGATTCACGATTCGGGAATAGAGAATCCAGTAACCAAGTTGATTGTCGGCTGAATCATAAGGCATCCCAACCTGAAATTCCTCCCGTTTTTCCTGATTCTCTGCATTGATCCATTTTTTCAGGTCTTTCAAAGGCATTCCAAATCCGGAGAGACGGCCGAACAGATCATATTCTTCATCGGAGAATGTCATCTCATACCGTTCTGCCATTTTTTTTAGGATTTGTTCACGGAACTTGGTAGTTGAATCGATTCCGTTATCCACATTGAAAAACACTTTTCCCTCTTGATCAATGAAGATGGTCATGAGGTTAAAATCAGGCGCCTGTTTTTCAGAAATAGAGGAAGGGCTATCGATCATAGCAGCTTCCTGAGGGCGAAAAGAGGCGGTCAACACAAAGAAGATCAGCAAAAGCGAAAAAAGATCCACCATAGGCGTCATGTCTATGCGCGGCGTTTTGACTGGGGGTTTTATCTTAGGCATTTATGTCAATTTTAATTGATGAATAACAGATCAAAACGTACAAACACGTTTGATGGCAACCAGTTGGAAAGTCTTACTTGGTTGTGGCAGCAAAGGTCTGAATCAGGCTAAATCCGGCTTCATCAATTTTATAGGTGAAGTTGTCGATTTTTGTGGAGAAATAGTTGTAGAAGACCACAGCGAGCAATGAACCAAGAATACCAAAAGCGGTATTGATAAGGGCCTCGGAAATACCTGTAGCCAGTGCAAGAGCGTCGGGTGCACCAGCGGTTGCCAGAGCTGCAAAAGCCCTGATCATCCCCAATACCGTACCGAAGAGTCCCGTTAACACGGAGATGGTAGCAATGGTGGAAAGAATCACGAGATTCCGCGAAAGAATTGGTAATTCAAGGGCGGTAGCCTCTTCGAATTCTTTCTGCAATGCAACAAGTTTCTGGTCTTTTTCCAGGGTTTGATCCTCCTTCAGGGATTTGTAGCGAAGTAACCCTGCTCTCATCACATTGGCCAAAGAACCTCTTTGCTTGTCACATGCGTCAATAGCTTCTTCAATCTGATTGTCATTCAGGTAATTCTGCAACCTTTTGACAAACACATTGATCCGGCCTTTCCCTTTCGCACGACTGAGCGTTATCCAGCGTTCCACTGAGAAAATCAACAAAACCAGGTTGATGGTGATCAGTACAGGGACAACCCATCCGCCTTTAAAAACCATCCCCAGATAGTTGCCCGGTAATGGAGCACCTTCGGGGTTTCCGCCTTCAAAGTTGATCGGATTACCCATGATGAACAGGTAAATCAAAACCGCAATAACAAATGCAACAATGATAGCACCTGTTGTGAAAATAGACCTTAAAGCGTCACCTACTCCTGCTCCGCCTTGTTTATTCTTCTTGCTCATTTTAGAAACTTTTAAGTTGATAAATTATTGATTACTTGATTTCTTCCATATTAATAAGGAACGGCAAATTTATAAAATATTTTAGAAAACAACCAGATTATTTGACCACCCGCTTTAGTGCCTCGACCATCTGCTTGGCTTTTTCGTTTTCCGGATCAATGGCAAGCACGGAATTATTGTACTTCAGGGATTCCCTGGCAAGATCAAGATCTTTCTTGTCAAGGACATACTGGTGATAATAATAATAGGCCAGGTAATAATAGGCTTCAAGCCGCGCTTTTTGCTGTTTGACGGTGTCATCCATCGTAATGACAAGAATTTGTTCATAGACCGGTTTGGCAAGGCCTTCATCACTTTCAGGGTCAAGGTTGAAGAGGGTCCTTGCCCACCAGGTAAATCCGGGGACATACGTAGGTTGTGCTTCGCAAAACCGTTCAAATTTGGCCGCTGCATTGGCATAGTCCTGGATGTTATAATAGGCTTTTGCCCAGTTATATACATCAAGAACGTTCGCTTCATTAATGGAATCTTTCAGTGCATAGATCCTGATGGCATCCGCGTAATCCTTGTATTTAATATAACTCATCGCAACTTCCGAGAGGAGTTCATACTTGGATGTATCCATTTCCCATGCATGATAAAGGACGGGAGCTGCCAGAGAATCCATGTCATTTTTTGAAAGAAGTCTTCCGTAATAGATATAATCTGTTGCACGGATTTTATCCTCCGGAGAACGTTTAAAAAACTTCTTGATCGCCTTTAAGCCATTTTCGAATTCTTCATTCTCATAAAGAGCATACGCACGTGCCCGGTAAAGATCGATGATTGTCGTATCCATGGAAAGAACTTCATTGATCTCCGTGATGGCCTCAGGATAATCCTGGAGTTCCATCAATGTATTGATGAACTGAAGCCGTGCCGGGATGTTGCCGGCGGAAAGTTCAAGGAATTTTCTGAACATCTTCTTAGCCTCTGCATACCGCCCAGCTTTGGAGAGGAGAAATCCGAGTTCGCGGTAAGCCGGAGCAAAGGTCGAATCGATTTTCACTCCCTCTTCATATTGGTCCAACGCCATCTGGTATTGTTTTGCCCGCATCCAAAGCTGCCCGATCCTCAGGTTGGCCATAGAGGAATTGGGATTCAGCGACTTCACAATATTGTAATTGGCAATAGCATTTGAGCCGTCATTAAGGAGATAGATATAGGCATCCCCCCTTACGAGGTAAATGTCTATATCCCTGGAGTTAACCTTTTCTGCTTCCCGAAGGTATTGGAAAATCTGGGTGGTATCTTTCACCCTGGCCATCACGAATGCATCAGCCATCTTCACCAGCGAATGTGCATGCCGTTCCGGCGTCATCTGGATCTTGTTTTTCCTTGTGGGAAGCAATGAATACGCCTTATCCAGGTATTGCTGTGCTTCACTCTTGTTTTTCAGCATCAAGGCAACTTCTGCCATTCCGGCATAATTGATCGGATTGACCGGTTCAGCCTGGATTCCTTTTGTAAATAAGGTTTTAGCCTGGTCGGCCATCTCGCCCAGTGAAGTGTTCAGGGTATCGGCAAAATAGCGTTTCAGGAAGTTATCACCATAATAGAAGTAAACATCCCCGTCAGAAGGATTGGAGACAAGAAGGTTGTTAAAGAGTTTATCAGCAGCATTAAATTGCTCGCTCCTTGTAAGTTTGATCGCTTCATTAATATCCTGGGACTGGGTCGTTGTTAAAAAGGGAGTCAGCGCCAAAAAGAGAGCCAGAATACCAAATCTCTGTGCAACACGTGTCATAGATTTATCTCCTAAATCGTTTATTTTTTTATTTCCACAATTCTGATGGGTTGGGTCGCCGGAACGAGTCCTGAATGCAAAATGATGAGCTGTCCTTTGTCGCTGGCGACAAATGCTGAAAGCCCGAAAGCCAGACCGCTATAAGTTTGCCTGTTGATGCAATATACTTCGCGAAGAAAGGGATAGAGCCCCTGGGCAATATAAGCCTGGTAAGGTTTGTAATAATTAGCACCGGGGTCATTGTCTCCCGGAGAACTGATACCGACAACACTGATCCGGCTCAGAAAGTCGTTGGATACAGAATCCCGTTTGTCACTAATCCAATTGACGCTTAGGACTCCTAAAGCACTTCTGTTATTCTCAACGTAACTGATCACTTCACTGTTTGAATGGACAGCATAACAACAGGCCGGAAGGGAGTCAAGGCCAAATTTCTCTTTGAAGTACCTGGGGTTGCCCGATTGGTAATGGTCGAAAACCACACGGATCTCTCCAAGTTGTGTAGAGGGGTTGATTTCACTCCATTTCGTGATCTTTCCCGAAAAAATCTCGTTGATCCTGTCATAGGGAATCTTTACATCAGGATTGTCATTGTTTACAATCAGGGCGACAGCATCATAGGCCAGAAGCGTTGTTTTCGGAACAATCTGCTGCGAAGTAAGGATTTCATTTTCCTGGTCAGTCAGCTTCCGGTTAACAAAGATCAGGGGGACACTGTCATTCATGAAATACTCAAATACTTCCCCCTCCGTACTGTACACCGTATCGATCCTTGAATACTTATAGATGGATTCAAACGTGTAGATTTCTGTGTCCATTAATAACCTGTAGGAATCGTCGACGGCAACTTTAATGGCTCCACGGGTAGGAGTGTCCAACTGTTTAAGGGGATCTCCTCCGCAACCAATCAGGGAAAAAACGAAAACAGCTCCTGCGATGAAGACTGCGTTCAGTTTGATTGTATTCTTAATCATTGAAGTGAAAGGATTTAACACACGGTCGTTTTGCTCAAGGAAGACAAAGGTACAATATTCTTCTTTGAACAGCCAAATTTCAATTGCGAATATACTGAAAATGACTGCGATTATTCATCTTCGTTTTTCCTTTTACTGAGCTTGGTTAAAATCCGAAGGATCCGAAAAGCACCATAGAGGTATAAAAATACAGCAAAAATGACTCGTATCTCAATGTTGATATGAGAAAACGAGGGACTTACAAGTAAAAAGGTGGCAAGAACAAAGAATCCCAATACGATCAGTACGGAGAAATAGAGGTTGAATTTTTCCATGACCCATTAACGCCTTACCTGCCAGTATGGTATCTCGGTGTCCGATTTTTTTTGCTCCCAATAGGTTGCGGTTACCACTTCTCCATCTTTCCGGAAAAGTTTTTGTTCATACACCACGATCGTAGGGTTGAACAGGATATCCTTAACTCCGAGGAGAAACGTTTCGAGTAGATTTCCATCTTGATCCTTCTCCTGTTCCGTTTTTACTTCCAGTCCGTTGTAGGAGAGGAGATCTGACAAAAAGTCCAGCCGTTCTTTACCAATCCCGCTTTCAACGATTGTACACCTGACTCCATCGATCTCTGCAACGTTATGTTTTCCTCTTAATGCCATTGTTTGACGGTATTAAACGACATCTAGTAGATGCCGAAGGTGAACTGATTGATAAATTCATAAATGGGGCTGTAGAGGCCAATGATGACCAGTCCTGCAACACAAAGGGCCAATCCAAGGCGGGAGTAGCCGTCACTTTTGAAATAAGCAATTGGCTGGTCGCTCCGGTTCAGGAACATGGCTTTTACCACCAGGAGATAATAATAGAGGGAGATGATCGTGTTTAAAACGGCGATAAATACCAAGATATAAAGCCCTTGATTTGCAGCGGCGGCAAACAGGAAGAATTTTCCAAAGAATCCGGCCAGCGGAGGGATCCCGGCAAGTGAAAAGAGAGCCAGCATCATGGTCAGGCTGAGTTTGGGATTGGTACGGTACAAACCGTCATAATCATCGATGGTCTCTTTCCCGGTGCGGTTTGAAATTACTGAAACCACGCCAAACGCTCCAAGGTTGGAAAAGATATAGACCAGGATAAAATAGATTACGGTGGTCATCCCAAGCTGGCTCAGCCCGATAATCCCGAGGAAGATGAAGCCCGCCTGTGAAATGGACGAGAAGGCCAGGAAGCGTTTGAGATTTCTTTGGCGCATCGCAAAAAGATTTCCGATGGTCATCGTGAGGATCGAGGTAATATAGATTACATCTTTCCACATCATCGTGATCCGTGAAAACACCGTATATAACAATATGGTGAAGATCATGACTGCTGCCCCTTTGGAGATCACCGAAAGGTAGGAGGTGATATTAATGGGTGCTCCTTCATATACGTCAGCTGTCCATAAATGGAAAGGAACGATGGAGATCTTGAAAGCCATCCCGGCAAAGAAAAAGATGAATGCCAGGATTTGAAGGGGTGCTCCGTTGATCCCGTTCAGCACTTCGTCAAAGTAGAGTGTCCCTGCTGTCCCGTAGATCATCGAAAGACCGTAAAGCAGGATGCCGGAAGAGAGCGCAGAGATGAAGATCAGCTTCACCCCGGCTTCAGCTGATTTCTCCTTAAACCGCTCAAATGCCGCCAGTGCAGCCAGGGGAATCGTGGCCAGTTCTAACCCGATATAGAACATGAGGAAATCGCCGGAGGAGAGCATATATTCCATCCCGATCAGGGTCGTGATCAGCAAAAGGAAATATTCACTGATTTTTTCACGGTTCTCCTCCTTTTTCAACCAATCCACCGACTGAAGAAAAACAATGAACACGCCGATAGTCAGGATGTTTTTCATCAGGAGGGTCAGGGGTGTGGTGGTGTACATTCCGCCAAAAAGGATTCCGGTCGGCCCGGGAATAAACCCAAGGATCATCACAACACCAAAAAGGATGAGGGCTGGCAGAATGATCTTCTGCTTCCGGTCAGCTGGCAGGAATAGTTCAACCAACAATAGAATCACCGTGATCATCACCAGCAGTAATTCATGTCTCATGATCAGCATCAGCATGTCGTCTGAATTTTATGTCGTCTTATACTCTAATTATCATTCGTTAATTCATCGCCAGGAAGAGCTTCTGCATGATAGGTCCCAGCCCTCCTGTTATCATTGTCGACAACCACAATGGGGCAATCCCGATGGCCGTAATCCCGAAGATCAGGGTTCCGGTGCTCAGTCGCTCATACCATTTGGCATCTGTGATCAATTCATATTCCGGATTCCTGATCTTCTCAAAGAGCATCATGCCAACAACTCTCAGGATGTAGACTGCTGTGGCAACGATGGATGAGGCAGCAATGATGGTAGCTACCCGGTGGAACGTATCGGAATACTGAAACGAGCCGACGAAAATAGTCATCTCGGCAACGAAGCCGCTAAACCCTGGAAGTCCCAGAGAAGCCAAACCCGCAATTACGTATGCCACCGCAAGGAAGGGCATCACCTTCATCAACCCGCTCATCTCGTTGATATACCGTGTATGGGTCCGTCCGTAGATCATGCCGATCAGGGCAAAGAAGAGGGCTGTCATAATCCCGTGGGAGATCATCTGCATGATGGCGCCGTTCATTGCCGTTTCGTTGAACATCAGGATAGCAAAAAGAACCAATGCACAATGGCTCACTGAGGAGTAGGCGTTGATGTATTTCAGGTCTTTTTGCCAGATCGCTCCCAGGGCGCCATAAATGACCCCGATAGTAGCGAGGATGATAAAAATCCAAGCCAGCTCATGGGCGGCCTGCGGGAGCAGGAACACCGCCACCCGGTAACAACCGTATCCTCCAAGCTTCATCAGTACGCCGGCATGGAGCATAGACACGGCGGTAGGCGCTGAAGCGTGACCGTCGGGCGACCATGTATGAAACGGGAAAAGGGCTCCAAGCACCCCGAAACCTATAAAGAGAAAAGGGAAGAAGAAGAGCTGGGTATTCAGGGGAATCTGAACCCTGGCAATCTCGATCAGGTTAAATGTTAACGGACCTCCGGTGGGATTGGAGTTAAAGTAGAGCCCAAGTAACCCTACCAGGATCAGTGCCGAGCCACCCATCAGCATCAGGGTGAGCTTCATCGCGCTGTATTGCCTTGGTCCGCTTCCCCAGATTCCGATCAGCAAATACATCGGGATGACAGCGATCTCGTAAAAAAGAAACATCGTGAAAAGATCGAGGGAGATGAAAAAACCAAAAACTCCGCTGGACAAAAGGATGAGAGAGGTGAAAAATTCCCGTGGCAGGTCATCCACATCCCAGGAGGCGAAAATACCGGCAAAGATGACAATGGAAGTCAGTCCGATCATGGCAACGGAAACCCCGTCGACACCGATGTAAAAATGGATATTGAGGGTTTCATACCATACATAATTACTTGCAAAGAGAATCTCCGCAGTATTTCCGGCATTTCGCTCCGCTAAAAACCAGAGAATGATGATGGCTGAAACGATCAGCTGGAAAGTCATTCCGATGGCAGATATGACCCGGACATGCTTGTCTTCCCTGGCGAAAAGAATGCCGGTAATCGTCAGGATCGGAATAATGATCAATAGCAGTAATATATTCATTCGTCAGCTGTTTATTAGGTCCATAAATAGATGAATACCAAAGCAAGCAATATTGCGCCGGAAACAAAAACCAAGGCATACTGTTGCAGTTGGCCCGACTGGAATCCTTTGATTTTGTCAGATGCCTGATTTGTCACATACGAGATACCGTTCATAGATCCGTCAACGATATGGCGGTCAAACCACGCGATTGGTCTGGAGATATGATTGAAAATGATCCTATGGGTAATATAAAGGTAAAGCTCATCGATATAGAACTTATGGTATGCAGCCGTATAAAAACCACGGAGTGCATGCGCAATTTTCTTGGGTATTTCCGTAGGCTTCAGATACATCACATAGGCTACCCCAATGCCCACCAGCGCGATCACAATGGATGGAATGGCAATGATCCACTCGGTTTCCAATTCGAGGATTTGCCGGTCGGAAGTCACCAGATGTGAAAAGGGAATGAACCCTGCAAAGATCGCTCCCAGCGCAAGAAACATCAACGGGATGGTCATGGAGAGAGGTGCCTCATGCGGTGGATGATGGTAATCCTGTTTCTTTCCCCAGAAGATGCCGAAATAGAGCCGGAACATATAGAAGGCAGTCAGGCCGGCAACGATATACTCAATGGCAAAGAGGGCAGTATCATGATGATAGGCTGCCACCAGGATCTCATCCTTACTGAAGAAACCGGCAAACGGAGGGATACCGGCAATGGCGAGACAGGCTGCGAGGAAGGTAAGGTGGGTGATGGGAAGATACTTCCGGAGTCCTCCCATGTCATACATATAGTTGCTGTGTACCGCATGAATAATGGCGCCGGCACAGAGGAAGAGCAGGGCCTTGAAAAAGGCATGGGTAAAGAGGTGGAACATGGAAGCCATGTATCCGAGGCCTTCATGGCCTCCCAAACCGGAAACCCCCAGGGCACACATCATATATCCGATCTGAGACATGGTGGAATAGGCAAGCACCCGTTTAATATCGTATTGCGTACAGGCGATCACCGCCGCAAAAAGCGATGAAAATGCGCCTACCCATGCCACCACCTGCAGCGCAATAGGCACCGTGACATAGATTGGGAACAGCCTGGCAACAAGGTAGACTCCGGCAACAACCATGGTAGCAGCATGGATCAGCGCTGAAACGGGAGTAGGACCCTCCATGGCATCCGGCAACCAGATGTGCAGCGGAAACATCGCTGATTTACCTGCACCGCCCATGAAAATCAGGATCATCGCCCAGGTGAGCACCGACATCCCTAAAAAGGTGGCCGCGGGCGGAGTAGCGATTGCTGGTCCGGTAGGGCTGGTTAAGGTAAGAAAATCAAATGTCTGCGTAAAATAAGACAGCAACAGGATCCCGATGAGAAAACCCAGGTCGGCAAACCGGGTTACGATAAAGGCTTTTTTGGCAGCCGCCACCGCCGAGGGTTTTTCATAATAGAATCCGATCAGCAGGTAAGATGAAACACCCACCAGCTCCCAGAAAATATACATCTGGAAAATGTTTGTGGCAACTACCAGGCCCAGCATGGCAAATGTAAACAGGGAGAGGAAGGAATAGAACCGCATGAAACCTTTCTGGCCTTTCAGATACCCGGTGGAATAGATATGTGCCATCAGAGATACGGTGGTGACAACAATCAGCATCATCACCGAGATCGGGTCAATCAGCACCCCCAGGTCAATATACAGGGTGTCCGTAAATCGTAACCACAGGGTATGATATCCTATGATCTGCTCATAAACTCCGTCGACCTTCCCCACATCAAAGAAATATTTGTATGCGGTAAATAGAGAGAGGATCCATGAAGTCAGAAGACCAGCACATCCGACGATTCCGGAAACGATCGGCTTGAATTTATTCCCCCAGAATCCGATCAGTACAAAGAGGAAGAACGGTATCAGCAGGATCCAGATGGTGTACGAAAAATCAAACATAGGTTTTTGGTTATGACCCTTCCCGTTCCCTCCCCTTGAAGGGGAGGGCCAGGGTGGGGTAATTAGTATTTCATTTCATTCATTTTCTCCACGTCAATGTTGACAATACGTCGGTAGATGTTGATGATGATGGCAATGGCCACGGAAGCTTCTGCTGCAGCCACAGCGATAATGAAAACAGTGAAAAACATCCCCTCCATGTGTTCGGGGTAGAGGATTTTGTTGAACGCCACAAAGTTGATACAGACAGAATTGAGGATCAGCTCTGTCGACATCAGGATGGTGATCAGGTTTTTTCTCACCAGAAATCCATATACGCCTATAAAAAACATGATCGTACTCAGGATTAAAAACCAGGATAATGGGACACCTTCAAACATAGTCTCGTTTTTTAACTGTTAATCTTTACGTTTCTTTGCCAGAACAATCGCCCCGATCATCGCGGCAAGCAACAGGATACTGATCACCTCAAAGGGGAGTGCATATCCATATTTTCCATAGTTGATCAGGCTGTTTCCAACCTGGGTGACATCAACCAGTTCAGTACTTCCGACAGATCCGGGGAAATTATACTGCAGGATGACGACGATGGCGAGTGCAGCACCAACCAGCGCTACCAGAGCCGCGGGCCACTTTTTCATCAAACTTGCCGATGGTAACTTTTCAGCTATATGGCTTGTCAGCAGGATCGAAAAGATGATCAGCACGACAATACCACCTGCATAGACAATCAGCTGTATGGCGGCCAGAAAATTGTATTTCAGCAGGAAGTAGAGGCCGGCAGTAGAAGCCAGTACAAACAGCAGGAATGTTGCTGCCCGCAGGATCCGCCTGCTGGTCACAGTGAGAATGGAGAAGATCACAATGACCGCCGAAAAGAGAAGAAACATGAATTGATTGCTCGTCATTATTCTATGTCTTTAATAATGGATGATCCGGGTTTGTTCAAAATTTTTGTCAGTTTGGAGCGGTCGAATACCGCATGCTCAAAGGTTTGGTCCCATGCCAGAGCGTTGGAGGGGCAAGTCTTGACGCAGAGGCCGCAAAAGGTGCACATCGACAGGTGGTAGATATGCTTGTCGATGATTCGTTTCTTTTTCCCGTCGGGCAATTCGATGCGATCGGAGATGACTTCAATCGAACCGTTGGGACAATTGGTTTCACAGATCCCGCAGCCGGTACAACGATGCTGGTTGTTCTGGTCATGAGGCATGATCAGATCTCCTTTGAAACGGTCAAACATTTTCAGTTTCTTGCGGTTCTCAGGATATTGCTGAGTGACGATTTGCCCGGGACTGAAAAAGTATCTTCCGGTCACCGACATGCCGATGAGCAGGGATTTTAATCCCCGGAAGATTTCTGCAAAGTATGTATAGAAACTGTTCATAATCTTAGAAATGCCAACCCATTAATACGATAAAAGCCATGAAAAGGATATTGACCAGGTTGATCGGCAGGAGATACTTCCACTCCAGATTCAGGAGCTGGTCGATCCGTAAGCGGGGGAATGTCCATTTGAACAACATCATCAGCCAGATAATGAAAGCGGTCTTGCCAAAATACCAGACAAGCGGCGGGATAAAATCCATCACGTGATTAAACCCTTCCCAGCCTGAGACGTGGAAAGGCATCCAGCCTCCCCAGAATACCGTAGCCGCAATAGAGGCAACAATGAACATGTTCATATATTCTGCCAGGAAAAAGAAAGCAAACTTGATCCCCGAATACTCGGTATGGAATCCGGCAGTAAGTTCCGATTCCGCTTCGGCCAGGTCGAAAGGGCCGCGATTTGTTTCTGCCGTACTGGCAATTAAGAAGATGAGAAATGCGATGACTGCCGGGATATGGCCTTTAAAGATAAACCAGCCGGTTGATTGCATCTCTACCACCTGTGAAAATTGCATGGTTCCGGCCAATACGATGATGGTAAGCAGGGAGAGTCCGACGGAAAGTTCATAACTAATGATCTGTGCGCCACTTCGCATCGCTCCGATGAGTGAATACTTGTTGTTGCTGGACCATCCGGCGAGTAAAACGCCGACAACTCCCAGGGAGGAGACAGCAACCACATACATGATCCCGATATCAAAGTCGATGGCATGCAACCCTTTGGCAAACGGGATGGCTGCAATCGCCATAAAGGAGGCGATGATCACGATAAACGGGGCGATGTTGAAGAGGAGTTTATCGGAGTTCTTGATGTAGACCAGCTCTTTCATCAACAGCTTGATGAAGTCGGCTATCGTCTGAAAGATCCCGTAAGGGCCCACCCGGTTGGGACCAACCCGGTTCTGCATGAAGGCGCAAACCTTTCGTTCTGCATACACCAGAAACAAGCCAACGATCGCGTAGGCGAGCAGAAAGACCAGTCCGATGATGGTCATTTCCACGATCAGCGCCCAGAAGGGAGGCAACCACTCATAGAGCGCCTGGTCGATCGACTGGTTGAATGACGTGAAATCGTAAATGTTGAAAGCCATGTTGAATGGTATTATCTGTCAATATCCGGAATTACTAAGTCGAGGGATGCGCCGATGGCAACCAGGTCGGCAATTTTCATGTCGCGGCTGATGATATCCAGCACGCCAAGGTTCACAAAGCTCGGGGTGCGGAATTTCATCCGTAACGGAGTCTTGTTCCCGTCGGAGATGCAATAGATGCCCAGCTCTCCACGCGCTGTCTCCACGCGCTGATAATACTCTCCTGCCGGCAGCTTGATGATCGGCTTCATCTTGGCCGTGAAATCACCTTCCGGGATGTTATCGATCAACTGCTCGATGATCTTCATCGATTCCCGCATCTCATCCATCCTCACCATGTACCTGGCGTACGTATCTCCTTCATCCCTGAGAACTTCCCTGAACTCTACCTTATCGTACAAAGCATATGGGAATTTTTTGCGCACATCGCACGCCCATCCTGAACCACGACCCGAAGGCCCGGTCACACCATAGTTGATCGCCTTCTCCTTCGACATCGTGCCAATGCCTTTGCTTCGCTCCGTGAAGATGATGTTCCCGCTGAGAATTTTATCATAATCTCTGATCTTCTTGCGGAAATACTTTAGGAACTCCTTCGTCCGTTTCTGGAAGTTGGGATGGATGTCGCGCATCAGTCCGCCAGGGGTGTAATAGCTGTGAAGCAACCTGGATCCGAACGACTCTTCAAAGATGTCGAGGATGTGTTCCCGGTCGCGAAGTCCGTAGAAAAAACAGGTGAGCCCACCCAGGTCCATCCCAAAACTTGACCACCATAGCTGATGGCTCTGGATACGGGCAAGTTCATCGATGATCGTCCGGATGTACTTGACCCGCTCGGGAACCTCGATCCCGAGGGCTCCCTCAACCAACAGGCAAACAGCGTGGTTGTTGATGTGTGCCGAAAGATAATCCATCCGGTCGGTCAGGTGTATAATTTGCTGGAAAGTATCCTTTTCACACATCTTCTCAATACCCCGGTGAATGTATCCGCAATGGGGCTGAACTTTCTTTACGATTTCGCCCTGGAGGGTGACGACCAGCCGGAGTACACCATGCGTGGAAGGGTGCTGGGGACCCATATTGATATGGTACTCCTCTTCCTCGATACTATGTACAGGCAGGTTAATGATCTCTTTCATACTTACAATTCTACGATGTTTACTTCGTCCGTGTAATCTTTGCGCATGGGATATCCAACCCAATCCTCCTCCAGGAAGATCCGGCGCATGTCGGGATGGCCGGTGAACCGGATCCCGTACAGATCCCACACCTCACGTTCAAAAAACTCGGCTGTTTTCCAGATGTCGGCCACCGTATCAAATTCAGGGTTCTCCCGGTTTTCGGTTTTCACCTTGAGTTCCACGGAATGGTTGAGGGATGTAGATTCGAAATGGTAAACAACACCCAGCTCCGTTCCCCAGTCGACTCCCGTCAGGCAAAAAAGGTAATCAAAATCGAGCTCTTTATCCTCTTTCAACTTGACTGCCAGAGATTTGAACTTCCCTGATGGAACAAGGAATGTTGGAAACTGCTTGTTCTCCTCCAACTGGGCCTCAGGAACAATTTCCAGGATTTTTTCAGTTAGTTTTTCAGATTCCATATGTGAATGTCGTGAATAACGTGAATTTCGTGAATTTCGTGA
>JAFGNY010000325.1 GCA_016926765.1 Bacteroidales bacterium
AACCCAAACGGACTTGGCCTCTGTTACCATCTCCGTAACCGCCAGGCCGGTTCCATCCGTCCGTCTATCTCAGGTAGTTCCATTCCAGCCTCTGGTACAACGACTTTTTATCAATGAGCCGGGCTGCAACGGACGAGATAAGTCCTGCCAGAATCATGGGACCTTCGCGGCCAATCACGGCGCCACCCAGCAAGGCAACACGGGGTGATGATGAAAAAAAGCCAGGAGAAGTTATCTTTTACCAGGTGGGTAAGACGGTTGATGTAGTCGAAGATCTTCGCATCAAGGATGGCAACAAGTGCGTTCACCACCGAACCGACAATGTAAGGGATCCAGTTGAGAATCGAACTGATTACTGTCTCGTTATAATGTTTTTTCCGGATGTAATCTTCCAGCCGGGTTAGAAACCCTTTTCCTTGTGCAATGAATCTGAACCACATGAACACGGCAAAGATAACTGATCGGAATGATTTAATTTTGTATATTTAACTCAAAATTTCCCTATGCCTGGATTAAGCTCTCTGAAGTTCCATATCCGCTATCAGATTATCGTGTGGTCGCTGGTGATCATCGCGCTGATCATGGCCGGAGGATTCCTGATCATCTCATACACTTACCAGGTCCAGGATACCAGCAACACCATCATCGAGGAGAACATCAGCAACATCCGGGCAGCTAAGGAGCTGGAGATTACGCTTCACGGCATCCGGGCCATCTCACTGAACTATATCATCGATAAGGACAGCAGTTGGGTAGAGAGCCTCAGGGAAAAAGAGGTGGAGTTTGCCCGGGTATTGGAAAATGCCAGGCAATCAGCCAACACGACAGAGGAGACCCTTCTGATACGGCAAATCGGAGCGCTTTTCTCCAACTATGAACAGAATCTTAAAAATGCCATGGCATCCGAGAGGCAGGGGGATACGCTCATCGCGAACGCCCTGCTGGTGCATGGAAGTCGTGACCTGATTAACACCATCGAGGATAAATGCCTTGCTCTGGTATTGTCGAACCAGAACTCCCAGGCGAGTTATGAGAAACGGATCAGGCGGAATAACGACATCGTACGTACTGCCATGTACTGGTTTGGCATCGGGGGGCTTGCCCTCGGTCTCATCCTGGGATGGCTGGTTGCCCGGATCCTGCTGAACCCGATCTACAAGCTGGTGTTAAAGGTCAGGGATGCTGCCGGCAGCGAGCTGGTGGAACATGTCAGAATGTCGCCGGGGAAGGAACTGGAGGAGATCGACCTGCACATCAACCGGATGATATCCCGGATCAACCAGGCCCATGAGGAGCTGCGACAAAACCAGGAGTTGCTGGAGAAGTCGTCGAAGCTGGCGGCGATCGGGAAAATTGCCCCTGCCATCGCGCATGAGATACGGAACCCGCTGGCAGCCATCAAAATGCTGATCTATACCATGAAGAAAGAGGGGGGGATCAGCGAAGAGAAATCCTACGATCTGCAGGTGATTTTGGGGGAGATCAGCCGGATGGAGAACTTTCTCCAGAGCTTCCTGCAGTATGCACGACCGGTTACGCCCCAGCTGAAAGAGGTCGAAGTGCTTCCGGTGATCCGGGAGATGATCCACCTGATGGCTCCGCAGATGACACAGAACAGGATTGAACTCAAAGAGTCGTTTGCTGAGGCAAGGTGCTATGTGCAAACCGATACCGACCAGCTCAAGCAGGTTTTGATGAACCTGCTCCGCAACGCCACCGAAGCGATGCAGGAAGGCGGTGTGCTGACGGTTGCTACCGCGTTGTCGGAAGTGAAGCTGAATGAGGGGACTGGTTCCATAGTAAGGATTGTCATCAGCGACACCGGTCATGGCATCCCCGGTGAAGTGATCGGATCGCTCTTTGACCCTTTTGTAAAGGGTGGCGCCACCGGCACAGGACTCGGACTCTCCATCTCCCAGCGGATCATCGAACTGCATCACGGATGGATCAGTGCCGTCAACAATCCAACAAAAGGAGCTACTTTTACCATTCATTTACCTGTTTCATCCATCACCGGCCATGAATAAAATCCTGATAGCAGACGACGAGCCTTCAGTCAGGTACTCCTTTAAAAAACTTCTGAAGGAAGATCACTACGATGTGCTGGAGGCGGCCAACGGAGTTGATGCCTTGCGTATCCTGGGAAAGGAACATCCCGACCTGATTGTGATGGATATTGAGATGCCTGGAATGTCGGGACTGGATGCTATCCGGAGGATCAAGGAGATTGACCCCGGGGTGCCGGTGATCATCATGACCGCCTATGGAACAACCGAACGGGTGATTGAAGCGATGAAGCTGGGAGCCTACGACTACATGGAGAAACCATTCGACATCGACAGGATGCGGACGATCATCCGTGAAGCGTTGGGCATGAAACTGATGACAGAAGGGGGGATCCATCTCCGTATCACGGACAGGGAAGAGAGTTTGCCTGAACGGATTGTCGGAAAAAGTCCGGCCATCAAGGAGGTGTATAAGATGATCGGCAAAGTGGCAGTCAGCGATGCAAGCATACTGATCAACGGGGAGAGCGGAACGGGTAAGGAGTTAGTTGCCAAAGCGATTCATACACATAGCAACCGTGCCGACAAACCTTTTCTTCCCATCAACTGTGCGGCGATCCCTGATACCCTGCTGGAGAGCGAACTCTTTGGCTTTGAAAAGGGAGCCTTTACAGATGCCGGCAAAACGAAGTCGGGGAAATTCGAATCGGTGGATACCGGCACCATCTTTTTAGATGAAATAGGCGATATGAGCCTCCCGTTGCAGGCCAAGCTTCTCCGCGTGGTACAGGAAGGAACCTTTGAACGGCTGGGGAGTAATAAAACGCAGAAGGTGGATGTGCGGATCATCGCAGCTACAAACAAAAACCTGGAGTTGGAGATCCAGGCAAAGAGATTCAGGGAGGATCTCTATTACCGGCTGAAGGTAATCACCATCACCCTTCCACCCCTCCGGATGCATATGGAAGACATCCCGCTGCTTACAGAGTACTTCATTGAACGGCAGAGCAGGCTGATGAAAAACACCGACATCACCATTCCGCTGGAGACCATGGAGAAACTGCTTTCCTACAGCTGGCCCGGGAACGTGAGGGAGTTGGAAAACACCCTCAGGAGGGCGGTGCTGCTGAGCAAGAACCAGATCATTACCCCCGACCTGGTTACAATCGGACCCGAAGCCGAGACTTCTGTTGATCCAACGCCTTCGTCGCATTCCCAACACCTGACAGAAACGTGGTCCCCGATGCAAACAGGGGAGTTCCTGAAAGCTTCGCCTCCGCAGTTCATCACACTTCAGTTTCCCGAAAATCCTGATTCGCTCGAAGGGAAGTTGTATCATGAAGTCATTGATCAGACGGAAAAAGAGCTGCTTCGGCTCACTCTCGGCCATACCCGCGGGAACCAGGTGAAAGCTGCACGGCTTCTGGGCATCTCACGGGTGATGCTGCATGACCGGATGAAAAAATATGGCCTCGACCAGTGATGTACTGTTTCTGAACATCACTGTAAGAAATCTTTACATTTTTGTAAGTTTTACTTACATCCTGAGGCTTCCGGCGACGCGAAATTTTCCAAGATTATTTATGCAATAAATTGATAATGAAATACATAAAATCATTGGCACGATAATTGAAGTAGATAGGCCAATTCATAAACCAAAAATCATTAAGATGAAAAAAAGAATGCTTTATTTTCTGGTAGGTATTGGCTCTATCATGATGCTGACCACCAGTTGTGCCAAGCTGCCGCAGGAAGAGCTGGATTCAGCCAATGCTGCTGTTGAAGCTGCAAAATCAGTGGAAGCCCATCGTTACCTGGCAGCCGATTTCAATGCCCTTCAGGATTCCCTGAACAAGGCAATGACCATGATTGAGACCCAGAAATCAAAATTTTCATTGTTCAGGAGTTACAAAGATGCCAAAGCATTATTGGCTGAAGTAACCACCATGGCCGACAAACTGAAAGAGGATGCCGTTGTCAGGAAAGAAGAGGTGAAGAATGAGGTGCAGACTACGCTTACGGAAGTCAATGCGCTGATCGCTGAAGTGAAAACACTCATTACCAAAGCTCCCCGCGGAAAAGAGGGAAAAGCTGCTTTAGAAGCTATCCAGACCGACCTGGCTGGTGTTGAAGCCACCCTCACCGAGATTGAAACCCTCGTAACCAACGGTGATTATCTTACAGCTCAGGAGAAGGTGAACGCCGCCAAGGAAAAGACCACTTCGTTGAAAACGGAGTTGGAAGAGGCTATCGCCAAGGCAAAAGGCCACTGATCATTTCTTTTCACGTGAACAAATTATTGTAGGGGCAACCGGACCGGTTGCCCCTACTTATGTATATCTTTGCGAGACGTAAAAACTACCAAGACTGATACCTGATGAAATTCCGACGTAGGGGAAAAATCCTTGTGACCTTGATCTTTATCCTTCTCCTTACCGGAGGAGCCATTCTGACCCTCTCATTCCTCTCCGCCGAACCGCCTGTTGGATCCATTGAACGATGCAGTCAGGTGCTGAGTAAAGCCCGGCAGGCTGAAGCGGGTGAATACGCCCGCGAATTGTTGACGGATGCTGAAACAGCCTGGATGGAAGCCATGGAAGAGTGGAAGATCCAGAACACAAAATGGTATATCACCAGGGACTATACCTTGCTTCATAAGAAAATACAGTTAGCTCTTCAGAAAGGTGAAGAAGCCTACCGAAGATCCATCAGTGTCAAAGATTCGATGTATCACGATCTGGCCATCATCCTGAAAGAGGTTGATCAGAACCTCAAACACTATACCGAGCATTATAGTGTGCTGCCATTGAATCAGCAATCGCGCCAGGATTACCGGACAGCGGAAATGCTTTTCCTGGAGGCGAGGGAAGCCTATGAGCGGGGCAATTACAACCGGGTGATCCCTAAGCTGAAGAAGAGCCGGGAACTGATCAGTGAATCGATCCGGAAGAACCGGGAGGTTCTGAATGAGTATTTCATCAACGTCCCGAAGTGGAAACGGTGGGCCGATGAAACCGTTGCGTGGTCGAAAGCCAACGGAAAAGCCGCCATCATTGTCGATAAGTTTGCCCGGAAATGTTTTATCTATGCACGGGGAGTCGAGATCCACTCCCTGGATGCCGAATTTGGCGTTAACTGGATCGGTCAAAAAAGACATGTGGGCGATAAAGCGACACCTGAAGGCAGGTATTCGGTGACCAAAAAGAAGAGTAAAAAAGGAACCAACTATTACAAAGCGCTTCTGATCAATTACCCCAATGAGGAGGATAAAGCCCGCTTTGCGGAAGAGAAAAAAAAGGGGTTGATCTCGCGAAAGACAGGCATCGGAGGGCTGATCGAGATTCATGGGGGAGGAGGGAAAGGTATTAACTGGACCGATGGATGCGTGGCGGTCTCCAATGGAGATATGGATCAGATGTTCCGGTGGGCCGACGTGGGTACACCGGTCACGATTGTAGGCTCATTGAAAACCCTGGAGGAGATCCAGGCGTCAGAAAAATAACATGGAGGAGAACATCAAGGTGCAGGAGAGGGTACCGGGAACTGATTCGCGAAAGGTGAACCTGATCAGATACGGCGTGCTGGTTTTGCTTGCTCTCTCGTTCTCGGTGTTGATCTCACTGCTGCTGATTTACCGGGCCGGCTCTATCGGTGAAGTGGTGGTGCGGTTGGTACCTTTATCGGAAGATGCCTCCCTGCTCAACCGGGTCCCTGCTGATCAGCTCTCCTCCTACAGGGCAGATTTGGAAAAGGAAGTGCGTCTCCTGCAAAAAAAACTCACTGCATTAGTTCCTTCATTGCCCTACCTCGTGGTGAATACCACGCACAATACCTTCAGGCTGATGAAGCAGAACCAGGTGATCAGGGAGGGAATGTGCTCCACAGGAAGTTATACGATCCTTACACGGGGAGAAGATAAAAAATGGGTGTTTGAGACGCCACGGGGGATGATGAAGGTCAGAAGCAAACAGGTGAATCCGGTCTGGGTGAAGCCCGACTGGGCTTTCATCGAAGAGGGTCTTCCGGTTCCTTCACCGCGGCATCCATCGCGGTATGAATACGGAACTCTCGGCGACTACAAGCTTGAACTGAAGGATGGTTACCTGATCCATGGCACCCTTTATAAACGGTTTCTTGGCATGGCTGTGACGCATGGGTGCATCCGGCTGGGCGACGAGGACCTGAAAGAGGTTTATATGACTCTGAAGTCGGGATCGAGCGTATTTATCTATTAACCACGGCAGACAGAATGAAACCACTGGAGAAAGTGAGAAAGGTATTCAGAGAGATCTATGGGTTTTTTCTCTGGTTTTCGCGCTCAAAACCGGCGATCATCCTGGCAGTTGTTCTGACGTTTTTGCTGCCGGTATACGTATTTTACCAGGCTGTGATTTTACCTGCTTCCACTTGCGAACGGGAGTTTTCATCCGGCGATACCACCGAAGTTGATCTTCCTGGCATCAGTTCGGATTCCAGCCAGGATTTCCTTCAAACAGTTAAAAATATTGGTGAACTTGAGCTGGAGAAAGCGTACCTCTCTGACCTTCTTGTCCTTTCCAAACAGGATTCGGCCTATCTGAATCTGAACCTCACCGATAGCCTGCTCCTCCTGGAGATCAAAGGAGTGACCGTGAGGACTTGCCCGTTGACAGAGATCCGGATCACACGCCGACTCCGGTGCCTGAACCAGTCGCAGCTCCTGCAGTGGATATCTCAGCCGTTCCAGGGAAGAGCCGATCTTGCAACCATCCCTAAGATCAGGTACGTCGTAAAAGAGGCTCCGAAAGATACCAGTGAAGCGGCCCTGCAAAGCGCCAAACCGATGCCGCCTGATTCCAGTTCAGTTTTTTTCACCCTCTATTTCGACAGAAACCTGACTATTGAGGTGGAACAGCGTGAAGACCCTTATGAAGGGGAAGAGGAGGAGATTGCCCGTTACCACGAACGCATCCAGAACGCCGTCCGGCAGCGAACGATGCGGGCTATCCTGCACCGGTCGGCACCTGAACCCGAGATACTGATCCGCCT
This sequence comes from Bacteroidales bacterium, assembly GCA_016926765.1. Classification (GTDB taxonomy): domain Bacteria; phylum Bacteroidota; class Bacteroidia; order Bacteroidales; family FEN-979; genus QYOJ01. The sequence goes on from JAFGNY010000325.1 coordinate 7,035, forward strand.
G
>JAFGNY010000051.1 GCA_016926765.1 Bacteroidales bacterium
CTCCAAAAGTTCCTCCCCAACTTATTACCAGCAGATCTCCTTTAGCAGGACCATCAACCTCCTGCTCAGGGATGTAATTAGCCACCCGGGCTACCTTTTCAGCACGCAGATTGGTCATCAGTTGATGGTTTAACGGGTCGGTTGAGACCGCTCCGGTGATGTTCTCTTTCTCCAGGCCCCCGATCCGGTGGCGACATCCTTCTGTCCCCGGGATAGCCCATGAACGGGCAAGGGTTTCCGGATCCCTCTCGTAGGGTTTGAACGGAGTATCAGATCCTTTTGCAATCGGCGGGTTGATGGGTGGCATGTTGGCCATCTTTGGATCCCTGAAAAGTGCAGATCCAAAGCCCAGGTATCCATCGGTGAGGAGGATACATGGAGTCATATGCTCCATCGACAACTTAGCGGCCATATAGGCATAATGGAAACAATTGTCTGATGAGGAGGCGGCGATCACGATGACCGGACACTCTCCATTGCGGCCGAACAGGGCCTGATAGAGGTCTGATTGTTCCGACTTGGTAGGTAATCCTGTCGAAGGGCCTCCACGCTGAACATCCACGATGACCAGTGGGAGTTCGGTCATGACAGCCAGCCCGATAGCTTCGCTCTTCAGCGATAATCCTGGTCCGGATGTCGTTGTACAGGCCAGTTTACCGGCATAGCTTGCTCCGATAGCTGAACAGATTCCGGCAATTTCATCTTCGGCCTGAAACACCTTTGCGCCCAACGATTTATGTTTTGCCAGTTCCATCAGGATTTCAGTTGCCGGCGTGATGGGATACGATCCCAGGAAGAGACCCCGTTTTGATTTCTCGGCGGCCGCAAGCAGTCCCCAGGCTGTTGCAACGTTTCCGGTGATATTCCTGTAAAGCCCGGGTTCCAGCTTCGCAGGAGAGACCTGGATGACTGATTCAATGGCCTCAATCGTATCAGCATAGTTGAATCCTGCTTCAAGCACTACTTTATTGATCTTGGCAATGGCGGGATTCTTCTTGAATTTATTATCAAAAAACTTGTAAGCAGGTTTTAAGGGTCTGTTGAAGATGAAGTACAGCATGCCCAGGGCAAACATATTTTTGCTTCGCACGGCTGTCTTCTGGTCTATTCCGAAATCGGCCAGGCTCTCTTTTGTCAGCAGTGTGATGGGCGCTTTGATCAGGTTGAACCTGTCAAGGCTTTTATCTTCCAGCGGATTGGAAGTGTAGCCTGCTTTCTCCATGGATTTTTCGTCAAACGCGTCGGAGTCGACAATCAGGGTAGCCCCAACTTTCGCCCATTTGAGATTGGCCCTAAGAGACGCTGGGTTCATCGCGACAATCACGTCACAGAGGTCACCTGTAGTGTAAATTTTGGCACTTCCCATATGTACCTGGAATCCTGATACGCCGGCAATGGTATTTTGCGGCGCCCTGATCTCTGAAGGAAAATCAGGGAAAGTGGCCAGGTCGTTACCTGCAAAGGCGGCTGAGTCGGAGAAAATTCCTCCGGTCAACTGCATGCCGTCGCCCGAATCCCCGACAAACTTCACAACTACAGATTCCCGATCCTGAATGGGTCTATTCATTTTTGTCATGGTAAGTTTTTTAGCCTGCAAATTTACAGCTTTAACAGTTACCTGAAAGAAAAATGGGAAATCTTTTGCGTATTCTAAAAAATTGTATCTTTGCCGCCAGAAAACAATTCCATAACCATTTCCCGGAAACCGGGACCATAAACTCACTGAATCATGGCTTATATTATCAATGACGATTGCACCGCTTGCGGAACCTGCATCGACGAATGTCCCGTTGAAGCAATCTCTGAAGGTGACATCTACAAGATCGATCCGGAAGCATGTACCGATTGTGGCGCTTGCGCAGATGTTTGTCCGGTTGAAGCGATTCATCCGGAATAATGTGAATCGGTGGTCCCCCCGCGGGCCAACAGGAAAAACGTGGTATTTTCAGGATCCCACGTTTTTTTATTGGAAAACATGCAGGCTGACCTCTTCTCCGTCAAACACGGCATAGCTGAAATGAATCAGCCAGTCGCCCAGCACGATCTGCCGGCAATGGTCATTCAATGACACATCGAGTGGGAAATGATAATGACCGTAAACCAGGAAGTCCAGTTCCGGATGCGAGGCAAGGATCTCCCCGGAGTGTGTGGTGAGGCGGTATTCTATTAATCTCCGTGTAATAGTTGCTTCCTGTTTTTCTTTTTCCTGTGATGCATGCCTGCTCTGATGGGACCAGTAGAGTGCCATCGGGATGCCTATATCCGGATGCAGCCAGCGGAAGAGCCACTGGTTTAGACGGTTGGAGAAGATCCGCTTCAGGAATTTATAGCCATGATCACCGGGCCCCAGACCATCTCCATGAGCAAGGTAGAACTGCTTGGATCCGAATGTCCTGAACTCCGGCCCATGGTGCAGTTCGATGTGAAGCTCATCATGGAGGTATCGGAATGCCCACATATCATGGTTCCCGAGAAAGAGGTGGACAGGAATTCCGGAATCAGTCAGTTCAGCCAGCTTTCCCAGTAACCGGATATACCCCTTTGGTACAACGGTACCATATTCAAACCAGAAGTCAAAGAGGTCGCCCATCAGGTAGATCTCTTCCGCATCCTCTTTTACTGTATCCAGCCACCGGATAAAACGGGCTTCCCGTTCAGAACTTCGTTGATGATCCGGAATCCCGAAATGAAAATCTGAAGCAAAATAGATCTTTTTCCCCATAGTTTTTAATCAGCCAAACTTACGACTTTTTACTTTACCTCCCTCAACCACTGATGGAAGAAGAGAGTGTGCCTGTTCCCCGGAAAGTTGGCCATCAGTCCGCTGTCGACCTTCCGGTACTGTTCAGCATCCAGTTTTGGCGATAACACAGGTTTTACACCGAAGTGGTAATTGACCACCAGCAGGGACGAGAACATTCCGGCATGTTCCCTGATAAACTCAATCTCATACATTTTCTGACGTTCCCAGATCTGGTTGAACAGGGAGTCGGCCTGAACGGTCAACTCATAAAAATTTTCTGCCCCCTGGTTTTTCTCAATGATCGTCTGGATCGAATCCACTTCATGAAGGTTATTTGCAGAATAGGTGTAGAAGGTATGAAGTAGTTCCGACTCGTCATTTCCGGAGACCTGGATCCGGGATGGGCCGAAACTCAGTTTGCTTGTGATCAGGATAGAATCGCCTGGCCCGGCGATGAAAACAACCTGTTGATCTGTTGTAATCCGAAGAGCATAGATACTGAACTCATCGGAATGGACTGATAAAGAGAAAACCCCATTTTCATCAGTTACAACAGAATCGATTTTTACGAGGTCGGTAACTTTTTGCTCCAGCAGGTAAATGGTTTCTGACATCCCCTCTATCCTGCCATGGACCAGGATCCGGTTCTCTTGATCGCGGCTGCAGGAGGAAACGATTAGAAAGAGACCGGCGAGAATAGAAAAAACGAACCGGAGCGAAGCGGAGTTCGGCAGAGCCAGATAGTGAAGTAGTGAACCAGAGCGAAGCGGAGCTCGGCGGAGCCAAATTGCGAAAGAACGAAAAAATGTCATCATGGGATCAGGTTGAAGTTAACATCAGTGAAACCACATGTTTGTCAATAGGGAATGTTACATCTTCTTCAGTGAGCTTGCTAACCGGGATCCACCGGAAACACTGGGCGCCTTCAACCTGTTGCGGGAATGAGAATGGCATCTCGGCAACAGGAAACCTCATGGGTTCAGCAGGTTTTACCAGGTAATAAATACTGATCAGTTGCATAGCAGAGGGAAGGAGCATGGTTGGCTGGAAGTAGTCGGTCGTATAAAAATGACCGGCGACTTCGATCTTCAGATTCAGCTCTTCCATGAATTCCCGTTTCAGGCAGTCGATTGTCCCCTCTCCAAACTCCATTGCTCCTCCAGGAAATTTGGTCATCAGGGTATTCAGCCGAAACTCATCCGTCACCAGGATTTTCCCCTCTTCAATCAGAAGTCCGTACACACGGATATTGAACTGGTGTTCACTCATTCCTGTTGATTCTTCCGTGATTCACAATTTACTCACGTCTCACTGGTTCAAAAGTAGGAAAAATCTGTCACTTTTTATGGGCACGGAGGATTTCCCGCTTTCCCGGAGGACCGGGAATTTTTTCAATAAAAAAACCCGCCTCCCTGAGGTCACGTTTCACCTGGCCCTTACAGGAATAGGTGACCAGCAAGCCTTTTTGACGTAGCATACGAAAAAGTTTTTCAAAGACCGGGACGGTCCATAGCTCGGGTTGGACATCCGGGGCGAAAGCATCGAAATAGACAATATCATAGAGTTGGTCAGAAGGTTCATATGATCGAAGATCCCTTTTTAGTTTTGTGATCCTGAAGTAAGGATTTGCCTGGAAAGGAACTTCCCAAGGGGCATCGTGGATCCGGTCAAATTCCGCTCCGGTATCAGCTTCCGGCAGGAAGGAAACGTAGTTCAGCTTTTTCAGGATCGTGCTCTCCAGCGGATGAAGTTCAATGGATGAATAGCTGATTTTTCGCCGGTGCGTCTTAGCGGCCAGGTCTGTCAGAAGTGCATTCAATCCCGTCCCGAATCCAACTTCAAATACATGTACAGGATCCACCCCGGGATCAACGGCCATCAGACCCGTTTTGATAAATACATGCATCGACTCCTGCACTGCTCCGAAGGTCGAATGATAGTGCTCATTCAGTTCAGGAACGAACAGGGTATCCGATCCGTCGAGGGTACGTTTGATTTCGGGGTTCATGGTGTAGTGGTGCAGTGATGCAGTAGTGCCATACTACCGTCCTCACATTTCACATTTTCCTCGTCCGCTCGTCCGCTTGTCCGCTTGTCCGCATTTTTGTTTCTCACCAACTCTTGAACTAGTACAATCTCGGGTATTTATTCGGGTTGTACTCATGCATCAGGTCATAAACCGTTTGAAAAACATCTTCGGCGTTGGGGTTGGAGAAGTAGTCGCCATCGTTGCTATATGCCGGACGATGATCGGTGGAGGTGAGCGTTTTTGGAACAGCATCCAGAAACTGGTATCCTCCCTGATCTTCCAGCACTTTCTGCATCATATAGGCGGTAGCGCCTCCCGGAACGTCTTCATCGAAGAAAATGATCTTGTTTGTTTTCTGCAACGATTTCAGGATATCATGCTGAACATCGAACGGAACGAGAGACTGTACGTCGATCAGTTCCACCGAGATATGGAAATCGGAAAGTTGTGATAATGCTTCCTGGGCAATTTTCACACAGGAGCCGTAGGTCACCAGGGTGACATCGTTCCCTTCCTGAAGCACCTCAATAGTGCCAACCGGGATCCGGTATTCGCCAATATTATCCGGTAATTTTTCTTTAAGGCGGTACCCGTTCAGGGGTTCGATGATCAATGCCGGATCGTCAGAAGCCATCATCGTATTATAGAATCCGGCAGCACGTGTCATATCTCTGGGCGCCAGAACATAGACTCCTCTGATGGAGTTGATTACCATACTTAGCGGGGATCCGCTATGCCAGATCCCAACCAGCCTGTGCCCCCGTGTGCTGATAATCATGGGAACTTTCTGACCACCTTTGGTACGGTATTGTGTAGTTGCCAGATCGTCGCTCATGACCTGGAGTCCATAAAGGAGATAGTCGAAATACTGGATCTCAGAGATGGGCCTTAACCCACGAAGGGCCAGACCAATCCCTTGTCCGATGATGGTTGCTTCGCGGATGCCGGTATCGAAGATTCTCTCCTCGCCGTATTTCGCCTGTAATCCCTCAAGTGTTTGGTTTACACCACCAATCTTTCCCACATCTTCTCCATAGATCACGGCAAGCGGGTTATTCGTGAAAAGGTAATCGTAATTGGCCAGCAACACTTCTCTTCCGGTTACCATAGGAGAACTGTCGGAAAAACGGGGAGGGACTCCTTTGATATTTTGGGCTCTCAGTTCTGATTCACTGTAGAGATGCGAGTTATACCGGTAGTAATTTTCTTTCAGCCGGGCATCCAGCCAGGCACGCAGTTCGGCAACCATCGGTTTTTTTACCCCGCAACTGAGGCAAACATCCCTGAGGATCTTTTTAGCCGAGGAGATCACATCTTTCCGGATCGGTTCGCCAATCTGACTCAGGTCGTGGATAATACGGTCAATCCGATCCTGCTTTTTGCAGGGGCAATGTGTTGTTTTGACCGTTTCAATCAGCTGTTTCCGTTCTGCTTTTATAGGCTCCTGGAAGTTGTTCCAGGCTTTTTTCCGGGCATCACGTGCCCGCTGAACAGCTTCAGCTTCAATTTGATCAAGCTCTTCCGGAGAAGCAAGCTGGCTTTCAAGGATCCATTTTCTCATCCGGGCAATACAGTCATACTCTTTCTCCCATTCCAGTCGTTCTTCTGATTTGTAGCGTTCATGCGATCCGGAAGTGGAATGTCCCTGGGGCTGGGTTAATTCCGTAACATGGAACAATACGGGAATATGTTCTTCCCGGCAAAGGGAAATCCCTTGTTTAAACGTCTCGAAGAGAGCTGGATAATCCCATCCCTTCACTTTATAAATTAAGATTCCCGGGTTGTTATCGTCTTTCTCAAATCCCTTCAGAACCGCCGAGATGCTTTGCTTGGTTGTCTGGTACTTCTGTGGAACGGATATACCAAAGCCATCGTCCCACACCGACATAGCCAGGGGAACCTGCATGACGCCGGCAGCATTCATGGTCTCCCAGAAATGGCCTTCGGAGGTGGAGGCATCGCCGATCATCCCAAAGGCGACTTCATTTCCGTTGACCGAAAACTGCCGGTAGGATTTTAACCCCGGGTTGTCCCTGAAAAGTTTTGAAGCCAGAGCCAACCCCAGCAGACGCGGCATTTGTCCGGCTGTGGGGGAGATGTCGGCAGAGGAGTTTTTCTGTTTCGTCAGATCTTTCCAGTCTCCCTGTTCGTCGATGCTCCGGGTGGCAAAATGGTTGTTCATTATCCGGCCAACGGTTCCGGGATTGATGGTGATATCGGTGTCGCCATATAGCTGGGCGAAGAACTCCTCCGGCGTGAACAGGCCGGCAGCCATCATAAAGGTTTGGTCGCGGTAGTAACCAGAACGCCAGTCGCCATCCTGGAAGAATTTCGCCAGCACCAGTTGAGGAACCTCTTTTCCGTCGC
>JAFGNY010000326.1 GCA_016926765.1 Bacteroidales bacterium
AAATAAAAATCACACAAAGATAAAAAGTAAGAATATTCAATGTTAAAAATTTGTTAAAAAGATTATGGTTTGTCTAAATAATCGATTGATTTCAACGTATGTCCCTGGAAATCAAATAATGTACAGTTATCCCAAGCCGATCCTGTACCCCATTTATCCTGCATTCCTGAGGTGATCCAGGCAGGCTCCCAGTACATGCACCCCTTGCCTCCCCCATCTGCAATAGCCTGAGTCAAGGCCGTGAGGTAACTCAGTTGCCCTTCAGAAGTGAGCGGATAGCCTGTAATGCTGTCGGCTTTCCCGAAAATATTCGGGTACTCGTCGGCATCGCCTGTAGTCCATGGATAGGCTGTTTCCACCACCATGACCTGTTTGCCGTAGGTTGTTCTGAACTCTTGTACAAGCGATGTGATCTGTGGAAACTGATTGATGGTGGACCATCGGGCATAATGAGAAATTCCAATGATATCAAAATCTGTGACTTTCGCGGTGTGGACCACCTTCTCTATCCACCAGCGTGCATTCTGGAATTGAGCCACATGTAAAATGATTTCGGGTTTGATGTCAGACGTCGCCGAAAAATCCCGGACAGCGCGGATCCCGGCATTCAGCAGTGCACCAAAAGGTTGCCAGTTGTCGTTTTCCACCTTCCCAACCGGAAAAAGCATGCCACTGTTTGTTTCATTGCCAATCTGGATCATTTCCGGTGTAAGCCCTTTTAAGGAGAGGGTGTTCAGAACCAACAGAGTATAGGTATACACCGAATCACAAAGGGTTTCAAGATCCATCCCTTTCCAGGCATCGGGGGTCTCCTGGTGGTCTGGATCGGCCCAGGTATCGGAATAATGGATATCCAGATTAATTGCCATACCCAACGCTTTCGCCCGGGAAATGGTCTTTTCAACATCCGCCAGATCACTGTATAATTTTCCACCCGTCAGTTCACCCACCCATTGCGGATTGTGCCACAACCTGACCCTGATGGTGTTGGCTCCGTGATCCCGGAAAATCCGGAAGGGATCCCTGACGTCTCCGGAATCGGAATAAACCCCTCCAAAATCCTCAATCTCATTTACATAAGAAAGATCTACGCCCCGGGAAAAGAGAGTCCAGGAAGGAGGATCATTTGGAAGGACAACCGGATCTTCACCAGGACTATCCTTGCACGAGAAGAAGATCAGGGAGAAGACGGCGAGAATCACACACAACAACCGGGACATAATTTACTCTTTACCAGTCACGAATGTAAGAATAAAACGTTCTGTTGTCAACAACTATGAAACTTTTTTTTACTTTTGGAAAAACCCATCCAAATGTCAATGAATAAGATACTCAAGCTATCGTTCACTCTCCTGATGATCATTCTCCTGTCGGGCTATTCAATAGCACAGGTCGTTGTGACCATTCCCGAATTTCCCACCGATCTCGATTCCTGTGAAGTGATCTTTGATGCTACGCAAGGGGACGGAGGTCTTGAAAATGTCGCTCCGCCGGTTTATGCGCACACCGGGGTCATCACCAATTTCAGCACGAGTCCCACTGACTGGAAATATGTAGTAGCTGAATGGAATGAAAACATCCCGAAGGCACAACTTGTCTCACTGGGAAATAATCTCTGGAAACTTCGCGTCATCCCCTCTATCAGAGAATATTACGGTGTACCGGATACTGCAGAGATCTTAAAGATGGCTTTTGTGTTCCGGAACAGCGACGGCTCCAGAACAGGCCGGAATGAAGATGGCAGTGACATCTTTGCGGATGTTTACCAGGCCTTGCTCAGCGTGAAGATCCTTCTTCCCGAGCTGAAGGACCTGCTGATGCAACCGGGGGATTCCATCCCGCTACTGGCCAACAGTCCGCATGCCGATTCCCTCTTCCTGTACCGTAATGACATTTTGCTGAAATCGGTCTCCGGGACAATGATCTCCGATACGCTGCCCGCCGATTACACCGCTTTCTGGACTAAGCAATGGATCAGGGTTGTGGCAAAAAATGATACAGGATCTGCGGCCGACTCTTTCTCTTACCGCGTGATTCCAACCCCACCGATAGCGGAACTGCCATCAGGCATCACCGAAGGCATCAATTACATTGATTCGACCACCGTAGTTCTTTCCCTTTACGCCCCGGAGAAATCCTATTGTTTTGTCATCGGCGACTTCAACAACTGGGAGCCGGACTCACTTTCGTATATGTTCCGTACGCCCGATAACACCCATTACTGGATCCAGGTGAATGACCTTGTACCCCTTCAGGAATACCGTTTCCAGTATTTCGTTGACGGGGTGCTGCGCGTGGGAGATCCCTATGCCGATAAAGTCAGTGATCCCAACGATGTGTACATCACCTCCGCCACTTATCCCAACCTGATCCCCTACCCGACCGGACTGACGACCGGGATTGCCACAATCCTGCAAACAGCCCAGGAGCCTTACCCGTGGGAACCTGTCCCGTTTGATCCACCCGATGTCACCGATCTGGTCATCTATGAACTGTTGATCCGCGACTTCACGGAAGCACATACATTTAACTCCCTGACAGATACGCTTGATTACCTCTCCCGGCTTGGTGTCAACGCCATTGAACTGATGCCAGTCATGGAGTTTGAAGGGAATAGCTCCTGGGGATACAACCCCGACTTCTCTTTTGCAGTCGATAAATATTACGGTCCGAAAAACACGCTGAAACAGTTTATTGAAGAAGCTCATTCCCGGGGGATTGCAGTCATTCTCGATATCGTTTGCAACCATCATTTCGGCCAGTCCCCTCTTGTAGCGCTTTACTGGGATGCCATCAACCAGCGACCTGCCGCCAATAGTCCCTGGTTCAACCCGATCCCGAAGCATCCCTACAATGTAGGTTACGATTTCAATCACGAAAGCCCTATGACACGCCAATACATGGACCGGCTGATCCTCTACTGGCTGGAAGAGTATCATGTGGATGGTTACAGGTTCGATCTCTCCAAAGGGTTTACCCAAAAGAACTCCTATCCCAACAACGTCGCGTTATGGGGTCAGTATGACGCCTCCCGGATCGCGATCCTTCATCACTATGACTCCGTGATCCGGTCGGTAAACCCGGCTGCTTACAATATCCTCGAACACTTTGCCGACAACAGCGAAGAGAAAGTTCTGGCTGCTTCCGGCATGATGCTCTGGGGAAATATGACCTATGCTTATGACCAGGGGTCTATGGGCTGGAACCAGAGCGGAAAATCTGATCTATCCTGGGCATCCTATCAGACACGCGGATGGAGCTCTCCTCATTTGGTTGCTTATATGGAGAGTCATGATGAAGAGCGGATGATGTACCAGAATATTAAATCGGGGAACGTTTCTCTTCCATATACTATTAAGGATACAACGACCGGACTTGAACGGGTGGGATTAGCTGCCAATTTTTTCTTCACCATTCCGGGTCCTAAGATGATCTGGCAGTTTGAGGAGTTGGGCTATGATTATTCGATCAACTGGCCAACCGGCACTTCAGCATCCCGGCTTGCTCCGAAACCCGTACGCTGGGACTATGCTAATGACTGGAGAAGAAATATTCTTTTTACCGTATTCTCCTCTTTGGCCGATTTAAAGAAATCCATGCCTGCCTTCAGGACAACCGACGTCACCCTCCAGGTGAACACTGCTATGAAATCCATCACACTTCGTGATGCATCGATGGATGTGATCGTTATTGGCAACTTCGATGTAGTGGAAGGTGAGATCGTCGTGAATTTCACCAGAACCGGCATCTGGTATGAATACTGGACAGGCGACTCCATCACCGTGACCGAAACGGCTATGTCGGTCTCCCTGAAGGAGGGTGAATTCAGGTTATATACTTCTGAGAAACTTCCGAAGCCACCGTATATCGGTATTGATGAACCTGGATATCCGGCAGACGGAGTGGAATCAATTGCCAGGTTCTACCCAAATCCCACCACAGGCATCCTGCACATAGCCACAAATGAAAAGGTTATCGAAGTTACTGTTCTGGACCAGAGTGGCAGGAGGGTGATTCAATCCAGGATATCCGGAGAGTATCATTCCGTCATGGATCTTGGTTCACTGACACCGGGGATCTATTTCATCCGGGTCACTGCTCCCGGTAAAACCCCTTATACCGGGAAACTGATCAGATACTGATACGGGATAACAAATCCGGCATCCGGTATCCGGCATCCGGTATCCGGCATCTATGCCTCAGGGCTTAACAGAAAGGTTAGCTCATCCCATGCATTCACCTCCCGTGGTTCTTCTCCAAATCTGAAGATTCTCATGGGGCGTTTCCCGACCAGTTCAAGCGTATCGCCCGCCACTTTGAGCAGGCAGCCCTCGCGGAGGCCGGCGACATAGATATCGCGGTTAACTGTCAGAAACTCCAGGATTCGTTGCTCACGGGTTTCTCCGGCATGCCCGGCCGGGTTGGCATCCAGGTAATGGGGGTTGATCTGAAACGGAATCAGGTTGAGGCAGTTGAACGAAGGAGGTTCACTGATCGGCATATCGTTGGTTGTCTTCATCGTGGGACAAGCTACGTTGGATCCGGCGCTCCATCCTGCATAGGGAATGCCTCCCAGAACCCGTTCGCGGATGGCTTCCATGATCCCGGTTGCCTGCATCATCATCACCAGATGGAATGTATTTCCGCCGCCAACCGCAATCGCTTCGGCTTTCATGACAGCCTCCACCGGATCGCCTTCCCTGTGAATGGAATTGATGCCGAAACCCAGTTCACTGAATACTCCGGCTACCCTTTTTTCATAGAGATCAAAAGAATCTGATACACTTTCAGCGGAGAGGTTAACCCCTGCATAGGGGATAAAAAGAATGTTTTTCACTCCATAACTTCCGTAAAAGGATTTGAGATGTTGCCTTGGCCAGAAAAGGTAATCCTCTCCTGCGTTGGTGGAGTTGCTGATCAGCAATAAGTTTCTTTTCATGATTTTATGGTGTTTTGGATGTGTTTTCGGTCTGAAGTTGCTGCCAACGGGTTGTGTAGGCCTGTGCAAATTTAGTAAACCATCGGTTTCCTCCTGTATAACTTCTGATACGTAACTCCGGATCGGTTCCCGGGAAGAGATTTGCATCGTATACTGCCAGGGCATTTCCAACCTGATCCTGAAACTCCCTTGTGCTCCGTTGGTCCAATCCTTCCTGTTTCAGCCTGTTCAGGCAAACCCAAGCCGACGTCACCTCTTTGCCGTCAAGGAAAAAGGAAATCGCAGCCATATACATGGGGACTTTCGAGGAAAGCGATACGAAATCAAGGGTGGTGATCAGCGGGATCCCGAATTGATCCAGTTTTGTATTAAGGTAAAACCGTTCATTTTCATTGACAATCTGCAAGGCGTTACGAAAATCCCCTATCGCATCCAGGTTAAGCGCTTGCTGCTGTTTCTCCAGATAAAACGCTGCTGACAGATATTTTTTTATCGTATCCTCGAATGCCTGGAGATCCATGGTGCATTCGGGATGCTGCAGGCTCTTCTTCCGTGCATCTCCCAACTGCCTGACAGCGATATCATACTGCTTCAGCTCAATGTTCTTCCATGCACGTATGGCAAGGTGGTCAGCTTCCTCTTTCACCCCAAGGCAAACTTTCAAGTCTATCTTTCTCCGGTAGCTGGTCAGGGCTGATTGCAGATCCGGATCGGCTTCGAGGTTATAAAGATCCATCACGCTCTCCACTTCTCTGGCATACTCTTCTGCCCTGTCAAACTCATCCTTCCAGATCATTCCGGTAGCCATCGATATTTCATTCAGCATGTGATATTTATAACTTTCCAGGTACATCCGGTTCAAGGCTGTATCTGCCGGGATGCCTATTTTCTCTCCCACTTCTTTCATCTGGTTAAATGTTCTGAATGCCTCCTCATGATTGTACGTGATATACAAATAGGTACCCTTTTCTGCCAGTTGCTGATACCGGACCGGTAACATCTGGTGATTCAGTTCATCCATCGCAGCATGGGTTTCCGGATCTTCCTGCAGCAATTCCTGATAGTGGCATGCATGGTCAAAATGCACCAGCGCACTATCCCGCTCCCTGTTGTGCATCAGCGTGAGAACTCGGTTCTGTTCCTGGAAAAACAGGCCCCTGATGGCCTGTTGCTGACGCAAGGCAAGATGTTCTTCAACAAAATCAATCATCTCAGCAGAAAAACTTTGTGAAAAGAGCTGGTAGCAATCAATTGCCTCAAGATACTGTTTCTCTCCAAGCAGAAAGTCACATCCCTTCAACCGCTGGTCAAAGAGCTTTCTGAATACCCGTCTGAACAGCGTGTCTACAGGGATTACTTCCCTAAACTCTGCCAGGTAATCCCCTGCCTGATGAATGTAATCCTCCGCCTTTTGAAATTTCCCCAGGTCGATGCAGGTTTCCGCAATGCCAAGGTAGGAGGCATAGACGCCTTTGATGGCTTCCGCTTTCAGCAGATCACAGTCGGGATAAAGCTGACCAGGTACCCGCTCTCTGAATTTCGCCGCATTTTCCAGCAGCATCTTAGCTCCTACATAATCGGATCCGTCAATCATTTCCCTTGTTTTCCGCAGGTATGAATCCCAAACGGTTTGTGCGATCTCTGCTGCATGGATCGAAAGATCATCCGAAGGGTACATCCTGCGAAGCAGACTATAAAAAACCATTTCTTCATCGTCAAACCCCGTCAGCGTAAACC
>JAFGNY010000052.1 GCA_016926765.1 Bacteroidales bacterium
CGGATTCAACGGGTCAAGCATCCAAAGGGTGTCGTTTACCACAATCTTGTAATCCAGTCTTGCCTGGGATGGATAGGTTCTTTTCAGGTACCAATAGTCAGTTCCTGGGATGTTTGTAAAGGAAACGGCTGGCATCCAGTTGGTTTCATCGCCTGCGAGGCATACTTTATTTGCTTCTCCATAATATAAAAAACAGGCTGTTGTGTCGGTTTCATTCAAAGGGAACACCTTGATTGCCAGCATGATGCTGTCCATCGGGCCTTCTCTCTGTTCGACGGGAAGGTTCTTAACATTTTCAAGAAAAGCCGTGAATGACTGCGAAAAGACTGGCTGAGCCAGGGTGAGGGTGATAACAATGAACAGGTATCTGGCCATGCTGCAGAATTTCTTACGTTACGGTGGGTTTCCCTTTCTCTTTTACAAATAACCACAATATAGCTGAAACAGCTAACGAAATCCCACTGATGAGAAAGATAATATTTTTATTTGGTGCGCGGTGAATCATTCCTCCAATCACGAAACTTGATATGAGCTGAGGTATGACTACCGAGAGATTGAAGATTCCCATAAAAAATCCCATCCGGGTTTTATTGACTTTCTCCGACATGATGGCAAAGGGAAGGCTGACAACAGCCGCCCAACCGAAGGTCAGCACAACCATCATGGTATAAAGGAGGATGGCGTTGTGAGCCCATAATACAATCCCGAAATATCCAAGCGACATGGAGACCAGGCAGAGAAAATGGGTCCTGATCCTTCCGATCTTTTTGCTCAGAGGTTCCAGCAGGAAGGCAGGCCAGATAAAGCCGACAGCATTCAGGATAAAGAAGGACCATCCGATCATCTGCCCGATCTGGAGATCGGTTTCCGGGTGGATTTTTTGTTCGATGAAAGCGATGATGTAGATGAACATTGTCTGGATGCCAAGCCATGAGAAGGCATGGGCAAAATAGAGTTTGATCAGCTCACCCCATTCTGTCCTGAGGGGTTTTGCTAAGGGGTCTTCCTCTTTCTTTTCGGGAGCCAGTTCCCTGGGTTCACTGATAAAAAAGAGCGGAATGATAGAGAAAAGAAATACGATGATGGCGCCGGAAAATATCAGGATGTAATTTCCCAGAAGCGCTCCTGTGAGGTAAGCCAGGCTGCCGAAAAGGTTTGATATGGATTGCATCCAGGTGAATCCTTTGGTTCGGGGCTGCCCTTCGGGTGTCACATCGGCGATGATCGACCGGGTAGGGTTGAAGCTGATATTGATGGAGAGATCCAGGGTCAGTGCGACGGTGATCGCGACAGCCATCAGGCTTCCGATCCCGAAAAAATCATTGATCCTGTCGAGAAAAGGCAGAGCCATAATCATCAGGGCAGCAAGGATCCCGCCAATGATGATGAAGGGCCGCCTCCGTCCTCCCCAGAACCAGAGTTTATCACTGATCAGGCCGATCAGGGGTTGCCCGATGATCCCGGCAATAGGGCCTGCAGCCCATACAATTCCGATCTCATGGATATCGAGGCCATACCGGGTATAGAGGATCCAGCTTAACACAGCGATCTGGATGGAGAGAGCGAATCCCATGGCAGTAGAAGGAAGGCCCAGAATCACGTAAAACGTTTTTGACAGGTTTTTCTGAATAGAGAGCATAGTGGTCAATTTTCCAGATCAATAATTTGTGCGGATTTCGGATCCAGGGTCAGCGTGGAAAGATCAGATAGCTGGATTCCGGTAATGATCTCCTTTCCCTTTGCAGTTGCCGGCAGGAAATCGCTGAAACGACCTGTTTTAAAGGTGGTTACCGTATCATTATTATTTAGTAGGATCATGACAGTATCTGTTTCGTTATACCTGAAATAGGTATAAATGCCATCTTCCGGGATGAAGTGGCGCAGCTGGCCGGAATGGATCACCTCTTTTCCCTTCCGCCAATGAAGAACTTTCTGGATCCAGGTATACATATCCTGCTCTTCAGGCGAACGGCCCTTCTGTAAAAAGGTATTTCTCTCATCGCCGGGAAATCCACCCATCACATCTTTCCTGATCGATCCGTGACCCTCATCTTCACCAGTGGTCATGAGCAGTTCCGTCCCATAATATATCTGTGGAATCCCACGCGTAGTAAGGATAAATGCCATGGCCATCTTCAGCTTTCTGATGTCATCCCCCTGGGTATCCAGGTACCGGTTGATATCGTGGTTATCTGCAAATAGTACGATGTTGGAAGGATCCTCATAGACAAAGTCTTGTGACAACACGTCGTAAAGCCGGAGGATGCCTTTGCTCCAGCCATCCGGCTCAGAAAAAGCCACTTTCAGGGCATCATAAAGCGGGAAGTCAAAAACGGCCGGAAGGTTTGAATTATACCCGTCACGGTTGCGCGCACCTTTCTGCCAATAGGCTACAGATGCAGGATAGGGCAGCCAGCATTCGCCAACAATATTGAAGTCAGGATATTCGTCCATCACCCTTTTTCCCCATTCGGCCATCATATCCTTAAAAGGATAAGGATGGGTATCCTGCCTGATCCCATCCAGTCCGGCATATTCGATCCACCAGATACTGTTCTGGATCAGGTAGTTTTTCAGGAAAGGGTTATGCTGGTTCAGGTCGGGCATTGTTTTATCGAACCACCCTCTGACAAACGTTTCCTTGTCGGATGGGGTGGCATATGGGTCGCTAACCGTGCCGCCCCGGTAATTGGAGTGTGTGTATTCGGGCCATTCGTTGATCCAGTCGGGGGAAGGCAGGTCCTTCATCCACCAGTGATTGCTTCCGCAATGGTTGAAAACCATGTCCATGATGAGTTTCATTCCACGCCTGTGAATCTCATCGGATAACTTCAGGTAATCCTGATTGGTACCGAACCGGGGATCTATCTCGTAAAAATTCGTGATGGAATAGCCGTGATAGGAGTAAACCTCCTGGTTGTTTTCCAGCAACGGATTAATCCATAATGACGTAACACCAAGGTCTTTCAGGTAATCCAGGTGGTTGATGATCCCCAGGATGTCTCCGCCGTGCCTTCCGTTGGGATCGGAGCGGTCAACCGGCTGGATCATGCCGGGGAGGTTGTCGTTCGTCGTATCCCCATTGGCAAAGCGATCGGGCATCAGCAGATAGATCACATCCGACGGATCGAATCCCTGGTGCAGTTCCATGGAGTTGTTTCTTCCGTACAGAGAATAGACCGTCTCTGCCACCACTGTTTTTCCCTTCCTGAACCGGATGGGGAGTGATCCCGGTTTTGTTTCAGGTGAAATGCGTAAGGTGACGAAAAGATAATTTGGATTTCTGACCGTATCAACCGAGATCAGTTCAATACCTGGATACCGGATATCGACGGTTGTTCCGGAGATCGCTTCCCCATAAACAAGCAACAGGAGCTCGGGATAGTTAAATCCGATCCACCAGAAAGGAGGTTCAATACCCAATTCAGGTTTATTTTGTGCAATTAAATTCAGGTTCGGACTCAGGATAAGGAAGCCGGCAATAATGAATAGAATTCGGATCATGGGATTGTTTTTTCCAAAACGTTTTATTTTACTTGCTTGTCCCGGCCGAAGAGTACGGTCAGTTTTGCGAGTTTCTCTGCCAGTTCCGGAGTAAAATCCAAGTCTGTCGCACGCCACTGCCAGTTGTCGCTCGTCGTTCCGGGAACATTCATCCGACCAGCCGAATCCAATCCCAACAGGTCCTGCATCGGGACGATAGCCGTATTAGCCACCGATCCCCATGCCAATCGGATCAGATCCCAGTTGACATCTGCTCCCGTTGTATTCAGGTAGTCCAGCAAGAATTTCCTGTCTTGCTCATTTGCCTCATTGAACCATCCCACAACCGTATTGTTGTCGTGAGTGCCCGTATAGACTAAGCAGTTCCTGTTGTAGTTGTATGGAATATAATCGTTTGCTTCTTTGGAATCGAAGGCAAACTGCAGGATTTTCATTCCCGGGAATCCATAGCTGTCGCGTAATTCCTCAACATCGGGGGTGATCACCCCAAGATCTTCTGCAATGATGGGAAGTGTTCCGAAATGGGCCAGCATGGCATCAAAAAAATCTTTCCCTGGCCCATCAATCCATTTTCCCCTGACAGCAGTTTTTTCACCATAAGGTACGGCCCAATAGGCGGCAAACCCACGGAAGTGGTCAATACGGACAATATCAAAAAGCTGCAGATTGGTTACAATCCGTTCTTTCCACCATGCATAGACGGATTCTTTTTGCTCGGTCCAGCGAAACAGAGGGTTTCCCCAGAGTTGGCCTGTTTCCGAGAAATAATCGGGAGGGACTCCACCGACGCGGATGGGAACAAGCTTGTCATTGAACTCGAAGATCTCATGGTTAGCCCAGGCATCGGCGCTGTCGAGGGCAACGTAGAGAGGAATGTCTCCAATAATCCGGATCCGTTTTCTGTGGGCATATTCCTTAACCTTAGCCCATTGTTTGGCAAACTGGTATTGGATGAATTTATAACAGTTGATCTCATCGTTTAAGTCATCCTGAAGCTTCGAAAGGGTGTCTGGATCCCGTTCTCTGATGTTGTCATCCCATTGGTACCACGGAGCCAGATGTTGCTGGTGTTTAATGGCCATGAACAGGGCGAAATCGTTGAGCCATTTGTAATGTTCTTTCAGGAAGTTCCGGTACTTCAGCTTTTCCGTCTCGCCTGCATGGGACGAAAACGTCTCATAGGCTTTTCTCAGGATGGGCTCCCGGGCTTTCTGGACCTGATCAAACTGAACACGAC
>JAFGNY010000053.1 GCA_016926765.1 Bacteroidales bacterium
ATGCGGGATACGGGATTTTAGATGCCGGATACCTGATGCCGGATGCCTGATGCCAGTGGGCAGTGGGCAGTTGGCAGGTCGCTATTCGATTTTCGCTACCTCGCCACCTTGCTACCTCGTTATTTCACCTGTCCGCTTGTCCGCTTGTCCGCCTGTTAAAAATAGTACCAGATCGACTGATACTGACGGATATCCTCGCCGTCGTCGTGAAGGCGTTTGAGGTAATCGTAAATGGAGATATCGGTGTAGAGGTAGTCATCCACGATGGCAATCCTCGATTCCCATGGGTAAAAGCGGTAAATACGTTCGCCCCTGGGAGTGATCATCACCGGCTCGTGGTCCTGCCAGGCACGCAGGTGTGATTTCCCGAGCTTCGGCACATTGAAGACCGGCTCATCCGTTCTGACCAGTCCGGGTAACATTCTTGCCTCCTCTTTTCGTTCCTGCTGAACCCGTGCAATCGGGATCCTGAAATCGATCGTTTCCTCTTTCCCTTTCATATTGAAGGTATAATATGGATCAATGCCAGAGAGTTTCAGTTGTTTCCGGATATAGCAAAGTTCATATTTCCGGCTGTTGTAATAGGTGAATACCAGTTGATTGTAGATACTGAGCCCTGCTTTCCGGATCCGTTCAATCACCGAAAGAACCTCCGGAGTGATCTCTGTGGCATATTCGATATGGGTAACGATGCAAACCTCCCGTTTCCCCAGGCGGTTGTACTTGGCCAACTTGTCGATAAACTCCTGGTCCCACCGGCATGGCAGGGTGACCAGGGTCCGGGTTCCGATGCGGATCCGTTCTACATGGTCGATTTCGGAAACGGATTGAATGATCTGGATAAGGATCCTGTTGTTCAGTGTCATAGGATCTCCTCCGGTGATCAGAACTTCGGTAATGTATTTATTTTCCCGGATCCAGTTGATCGCAGCCCGGATCTTCTCCTGAGTGATCTTTGCTTCATCGATATCCTTGATCTCCCAGTTGCGCTGGCAATAGACGCAGATCTGCGGACAGGTATCCAGTGGTTTCAGAATAACCACCTGCGGATAACGGCGGGTAACCGTATCGACAGGACTCGTTGACCGTTCTCCCATAAAATCCATATCGCATTTTTCGATCTGGTTTTTTCTGACATTTTCACAATAGGTGGTGCTGGGGATTACCTGTGACCTGACACCTTCGTCGTATTTAGTTCTTCCGCTTTCATTAAAAAGTGTCAGATAATGTGGGGTGATCTGAAACGGAATCCGGTATTCTTGCGCCAATTCAAGCCCCCTGATTTCATCCTTGCTCAGAGAGATTAGATCCTGCAGTGTTTTCAGATCTTTGATGACATGCCTGAGGTGCCATTTGTAGTTGGACCAATCTCCTTCACTGGCGCCGAAATAATCCAGAATTTTTGCTTTCAGTTTCACCCGTTTTTCAATGATCTCCCTGTCGAAGCCATTTTTCATTTTGGAAAAACTGTGTGACAGAAGTCTGGCATAGCGATCAAGATTCTTTGACCTGGCTTTGCCGGCAGTCCGCCCGGTTGAATCAAACACATCGACCTTATCAACAATGAACAAGTCTCCGCTGATTCCGCGGAATAGATAAAGAAATTCGGCCAGAAACCCTTTTCTTACCAAAGGGAGAGTATCTGAATGATTCTGTGCCAGTTGGAACAACACCTTATAGGCAGAAAAGCCGGTAAGTTCCTCGTTTTCTGTCCGGATGATATTTTTCAACACCCGGATACACTCTTTCGCCAGGTTTTTTTCTGTCTGGTGCAAGGTATAGGGCTTATCAGAAAAAATATTAAAATAGCTTCGTTCAAGATCATTGAGGTAATGAAAAAAATTATCCCGGCCCCTTTCGGGATCTTCACAGTTCTCCAGGATTCCTTTGATCACCGGAGCAGCATTCCACATTTCCTGTAAAAGCGCTTTTCTGGAGAGTTCAATCAAAGAATGATTCGTTTCAATCATGGCCTGTTATTTTAGTGGAAGGTGGTGGAAGAATATCGTGAAATGCGAAGTTACAAAAACTTGGACAGAAAGCCAAGGATCCAAGCTTCTTCGGGAAGTCAGAACGATTTGTTCCCTATATGAAACGAAAAAAGATTCATCCAGATACCGGCAATGTCTATTTTAATTTTTAGCTTTGTGAAAAAAATAACCATGGCAAAGATTACAAAAGAAGATGCTCTCAAGTATCACGAAACCGGGAGGCCCGGAAAAATTGAAGTCATCCCTACCAAACCGCACAGAACGCAGCGGGACCTTTCGCTCGCCTACTCTCCGGGGGTTGCTTTTCCCTGTCTTGAAATCGAAAAAAATCCGGATGATATTTACAAGTATACTTCGAAGAGTAATTTAGTTGCGGTCATTTCTAACGGTACTGCGGTACTTGGGCTGGGAAATATCGGCGCGGATGCCGGGAAACCAGTAATGGAAGGGAAAGGGTTATTGTTTAAAATTTTTGCTGATATCGATGTGTTTGATATTGAGGTTGAAACCAGAGATATCGATACCTTTGTTGAGACGGTAAAACAGATTGCGGTCACCTTTGGAGGAATCAATCTGGAGGACGTCAAAGCGCCCGAATGTTTTGAGATTGAAGAGAGGCTCAAAAAAGAGCTCCAGATCCCTATTATGCATGACGACCAGCATGGTACGGCGATCATCACCGCTGCCGGTTGGATCAACGCACTGGAGATTGCCGGGAAAAAGAAGGAAGAGGCGAGAATCGTTGTCAACGGCGCCGGGGCCTCCGCAATTGCCTGTACTAAACTCTTGGTAGCTGTCGGCGCAAAGAAAGAAAATATTGTCATGCTCGACACCAAGGGCGTATTGCATAAAGACAGAACAGACCTGAACAAGTACAAACAACTCTTTGCCACTGACCGGGACATCCACACCCTGAAGGAGGCAATGGTTGATGCCGATGTCTTTTTAGGGTTATCAACCAAGGATGTGGTTTCGAGAGAGATGATCTGTTCCATGGCTAAAAATCCGATTGTGTTTGCCATGGCCAACCCCGATCCTGAAATCACCTACGAAGAGGCGATGGCTGCCCGGCCCGATGTTCTGATGGCCACCGGTCGTTCCGATTACCCCAACCAGGTGAATAATGTGCTGGGCTTCCCGTTTATTTTCCGTGGGGCACTGGATGTCAGAGCCACCTGCATCAATGAAGAGATGAAGGTTGCTGCTGTGCATGCACTGGCAAAACTGGCGAAAGAAGATGTTCCGGAAAACGTCAGCGAAGCCTATAATGTGAAGAACCTGATCTACGGAAGGGAGTATTTTATCCCAAAACCATTGGATATCAGATTGATCACGACTGTGGCCCCCGCCGTAGCCAAAGCGGCCATGGATTCAGGCGTGGCACGGAAACCGATCACCGACTGGGATGCATATAAATCGGAACTCAGCCGCAGGCTGGGATTGGAGAACCAACTCCTGAGAGGAATTACACTGAAGGCAAAACTCGATCCAAAACGCATCATCTATCCTGAAGGAGCCAATCTGAAGATCCTGAAGGCAGCCAATGAAATTTTTCATGAGGGGATCGCTCAACCCATCCTCCTTGGGGATGAAGAGCAGATCAGGCAGATTATTGCTGAAAACCACCTGGATCTCAATGGCATCACGATCATCGATCCACATGGGAAGGAAGAACTGGAACGCAGGGAGCGTTTTGCCGAATTAATCTGGCAAAAAAGACAACGCAAAGGGATTACCAAAGATGAAGCCTATGAGCTGACGTTTGACAGGAATTATTTCGGGATCATGATGGTGGAAACCGGGGAAGCCGATGCCATGGTATCAGGTATCACAAGTGAATATGGCGCTGTAATGGGCCCTGCCTTGAAACTCATCGGTCCGAGGTCAGATTTGAACAGGGTCTCCGGAATGTACATTCTGGTGACTAAAAAAGGACCTTATTTCTTTGCGGACACAACGGTTAACCTTGATCCGGACTGGAAAACATTGGCTGATACTGCGTTGCTGACTTCAGAAACGATGAAAAGGTTCAACATAGAACCAGTAATCGCGATGGTCTCTTTTTCCAATTTCGGTTCAATCAAGGAGGCAGAGCATACACAGGGTCCCGTAAGGGCACGTCAGGCTACACATTATCTGCATGAACATTATCCTGAATTATTGGTTGACGGAGAGATGCAGGCCAACTTTGCCCTGAACACCGAATTACGCAGATCAAAATTTCCATTCTCCAAAATCGCCAACCATGAAGTGAATGCGCTGATTTTCTCAAATTTGAGCTCCGGGAATGCAGCATACAAGATCATGCAGGAAATCGGTGGTGCCGAAGCGATTGGCCCGATCCTTATGGGGATGAACAAACCCATCCATGTCGTTCCGTTGGAATGCAGTGTGCGTGAAGTCGTTCACATCTCTACCATCGCGGTGGTTGATGCCCAATATGCAAACAAGCAATAGTGAACAGGTATTCACTATTGCTTGCCTGAATATGTGAAGCAAAAAATTATTTGCACCCCGGATCAGTGGACTGATCATAGATAAATACATAGGCGGGGAAATCTTCCCAATTGGGTTTCTTTCCCTGAAGCGCTTCCACTAGTGTCGGACAATTTCCAAATAATTCGGTAAACTGATCCTTGAATTTTCCCTTTGAAACGATAAAAGCAATATCAGTCCCTTCTTTCTCAATGTAATATGATTTTTCGAGCCCGCCTGCAAGGGATACTCCTCCAACTGACACACCTGCAGTCTGACCTGCAGAAGGATCACGGAAAACCTTGATCTTGGAATCAAATCCCGGGTTTACCAGCTGCAATACCTTGTCCTTCCCTTTCTTCTGATCCGTGGAATGCTCCCAGATATAGTAATCGGCACTGAAAATCTGTTTAAAATCAACGTTTTTCATCGCCTGTATACTACTTGAGCCGGAACTGGCCATCAGAAACTTATCGGCACCGTCAAGCTTTACATAGACCTTATCGATCTGATCACCAGTTAGTTTGTGTTTTGTATCCGTACTGTCTTTGATGGTAAGCTTTGTAATGTTTTCTAAGCTAAAGATAGAGAGGAAGGTCCCATTAATCCTGGAACCATCACTCAGCAAAACGTAGCCTTGTTTGTAACCAACTCCTGGGGAATAAGAGGGCATAAATGCCTGAGCCAACAGGTCACAGGTTGCAAATGCAAATACAAAAATCAAAGTCCATTGACTGATTTTCAATGTTTTACGAGTCCAAACCGTTTTATTCCTGCTGATTTCAAAAAAATTGCATGTTGTTGTTTGTTTTGAGAGATTTGTTTTCATATCGATTGGTTTAATAAATACGATAAATATAAATTATTTTACATTAAATAAATAAATTGTACCTTCGCACCGTTAATCATTTTAATTTAATACAATTATGTCAACAGGTAAAGTTAAATTTTTCAATGAGAGAAAAGGTTTTGGTTTCATCATTGATGACGAAAGTCAAAAGGATCTCTTTGTTCATGTAAGCGGTATCATCGACAAGATTCAGGAAAACGACGATGTTGTGTTTGATATTACAGAAGACCAACGCGGTAAAAAAGCAATCAATGTAAAGAAAGCATAGTCTGTATGGCCGGGCCGTTGGCTTGGCCATGCCATTGATGCAAAAAAAAGGCGACCCCGGGGTCGCCTTTTTTTGTTTGTAAAGCCGACCTGGCAGGTCACCCCTACAAAACGGTTTTTATTTCGCCAGCATCACCGGCATCACAAGCATCAGGATATCCTCTTCGTTGTTTTCGTTGTTGAGAGGCAAGATGATGCCCGCCCTGTTGGAAGCTGACATCTCGATCAGTACTTCATCAGTTTCAGCATTATTCAGCATCTCCACCATGAATTTGGAGTTAAAACCGATTTCCATATCATCCCCTTCGTAGGCACACGTCAGCCGTTCTTTAGCTTCATTGGAGAAATCGATATCCTCAGCCGAAAGCACTAACTCTTTCCCTGAAATTTTAAAGCGAATCTGATGGGTAGACTGGTTGGCAAAAATGGATACCCGGCGAATTGATGTGAGAAGTGATACCCTGTCGATCGTGAGTTTATTCGGGTTGTTTGTCGGAATCACCGATTCGTAATTGGGGTATTTCCCATCAATCAGGCGGCAAATCAGTTCAATGTTGCTGAAAGAAAAGAACGCATTGGCTTTATTGTACTCCAGTTTAACCGGCACCTCCAGGGCGCTTAAAATGTTCTTCAGCAGGTTGAGCGGTTTCTTCGGGAGAATAAAGCTTGCCGAATCAGTTGATTTGGCATCCATCCGCTTGTATCTGACCAGCTTATGGGCATCTGTGGCAACAAACGTAATATCGTCCGGCGAAAGTTCACAAAAAACACCGGAAAGGACAAGCCTGAGTTCATCATTACCGGAGGCGAACAGGGTTTTGTTGATTGCGTGTGCCAGCAGGTCGGAGGGCAATTCGATGGAGGTGGTCTCATCCAGTGCAGGGGTGCGGGGATATTCATCACTTTTATGACCCGATAATTTATATTTGCCCTCCCCGGCTGAGATCTCAACCAACTGGTTCACGTCGCTGATGGTGAACGAGAGGGGGATATCAGGGAATGTTTTCAGGGTATCTACCAGAATCTTAGCCGGAATGGCAACACTTCCGGTCTCTTCGGCCCGGTCGGGCTTCATGCTCACGGTCATGGTGGTCTCGAGATCGGAGGAGGTCACTTTCAAACCATCCTCCTTCAATTCAAAGAGAAAATCGTCAAGAATAGGCAGGGTGTTGTTGCTGTTGATCACACC
>JAFGNY010000327.1 GCA_016926765.1 Bacteroidales bacterium
CGGGAGTTCAGAATTGCTTGATAGATAGTATCGAAAACCTCTTCAATTCCTTGAATCACTTCTTGATTTGAAAATCGAAGTACTTTCAGGCCAAATCTTTCAAGTTCATCTGAGCGGCCTTGATCAAGTTCAAATTGCTCCTCATGATAATGAACTTCCCCGTCAATTTCAATAACCAACCTGGCTTTGTGGCAGTAAAAATCCACGATAAAACTACCAATTGGATGTTGAGGCTTAAATCGGTATCCCTCAATCTTCTCCCTGCTGATTTTACTCCAAAGCGCCCGTTCTGCACCTGTCATATTTTCCCGTAGCTCTTTTGCCTTGATAAAAACCTGCGGCGAAGCACTATAGAACATCGACCTATCCAAAGACCGTTTCCTGAACATCATTCCTGTTTTCTTATCAAAAATATCAATTAATCATCTCCAAAGGAGAGTAAGTCCCCTTTAGGGGATTTAGGGGTACTACGCAAACCTCCTCATCAGCGGCCGCAGCAAAACAATCCAGCCAAAAGCCAGGATGAAGGATAGGATGGTACCTGCCACGATTCCAATGAGTGGGTAGGTGAAGTAGACGGCAAGTGTATAAACCAGGATGTTGGAAGTGGAGAGGATCATCACCTTCCCTGTGGCCCGGGCAAATTCTGTGCCCTGGTATCTGGCCAGGATCACCATGGAGGAAAACAGCACGGCCGGGAAGGTGCTGACGATACCTGTTAGGTATGCCGGAACGAAATGCGAGATCAGAACGACACCTCCCACGATCCCTCCGGCAAAACCGGCTCTCACTGCCATCTGTCCAACCGAATAGCGCTTCCCCGACTTCCCGATAGCGGGGATCTTCCATCCGTATTCCACAATCAGGAAGATGAGGAGTGTTGCCACCACATAAATCGCGACATTCAGCCAGAGAATATTCATCTGCAGCCGGTCTGCCACGATAGCCAACACAATCCAGCTTCCCAGTGACCCCAGCATGCTCACGATCAGGTTGAACCTCAGCAACAGGATAAACACGGCCAGGAAGACCGAATCGATCAGTAACCCAACAGGAATTGCCGGCAGCATCCCCTGCACAAACCCATTTCCGTGCGACAGGGTAATGAAAATGAGGGTGATCATGATGTTGGAGGGAAGGTTGACGATCAACCCTCCAACCTTGCTTCCAAACCTCTCAGCCAGTATTGTCAGTAACGCAATCCAGCTGCCGGCAATGATAAAAGAGAGAAGAACCTGGAGATAGAACATGTGGATTTTCGATTGATGGGATTTATACCTCCTTTAGCTTCCACCTCCCTCTTCGGAAGAGGATCCATGCGGTGAGGGTCATGGTGGTTTCGGCAGCGACGATTGCGAGGAAGACTCCGGTTTCGTTCATTCCAGCAGGGATAGCAAGAAGCCATGCCAGTGGGATCTCGAAAAGCCAGAAACAGAAGACATTGATCCAGGTAGGGGTCATAGTATCGCCTGCTCCATTGAAGGCATTGACCATCACCATACCCAATCCGTAAGCAATGAATCCTGCCGCAACGATCCTCAAACCCAGGCTACCTGTCCTGATGACATCCGGGTCGTTGATAAACATCCGAACCAGGGAATGGCTGAAAAACATCATGCCGGTACCAGCAAAGGCCAGCAAAATCACATTGACCCAGGCTGCTGCCCAAACCGATTTTTCAGCACGTTCAGGTTGTTTGGCCCCGAGGTTCTGTCCCACCAGCGTGGAGGCGGCATTGCTCAGCCCCCAGGAGGGAAGCAGGGCAAAAATCACGATGCGGAGGGCAATGGTATACCCTGCCAGGGCGACGCTGCCAAAGATCGAGATAATGCGTACCAGTCCTATCCAGCTCGAAGTGGCAATCAGATTTTGTCCGATCCCCCCCAGAGAGATGCGGATCAGTTTTCCTATCAGCCGGAAGTCGACTTTCAGGTGCCGCCAAGACAAGCGGACCCGTTTTTTTCCGTAAAAGAGAAGATAAAACTGGAACAACACTGCCAGTCCGCGACCGATGGTGGTGGCAATGGCTGCTCCACGAATACCCAGGCCTTCGAACGGGCCGATCCCGAAGATCAGCAATGGGTCGAGAATGATGTTGAGGATGTTGGCAAACCACAGCACCCGCATCGAAATGGCGGCATCTCCTGCACTGCGGAAAATGGCATTGTTGATAAAGAGGAGCATAATCACCATGTTCCCACCCAGCATCCAGGTGGCATAGCCGTGCATTTCGGCCACAATCTTCCCGGAGGCTCCCATCAGGGTCAGGATATCGGAAGCAAAGATAACTCCCGGGACAGCAATGAGCAGGGAGATAAAACTGCCAACCAGGATCGCCTGAAAGGCAGTGTTGGCTGCTCCATCAGGATTTTTCTCCCCGATGCGACGGGAAACCATGGAGGTAGTGGCCATGCTCAAACCAACAGCAATGGCATAAACGATGGTAATAATTGATTCAGTGAGCCCAACCGTGGCAATGGCATCGGGACCCAGCTTGGAGACGAAAAAGATATCGACGACGGCAAAAACCGACTCCAGGAGCATCTCCAGAACCATAGGAACCGAGAGCAGAAAGAGCGCCCTGCTGAGTTTTCCCCTGGTGAAATCCTGTTCGGTGCCCATGATGGCCTCTTTGAGGTCGCGCATCATCTGATGGCGTTTATCAGCGGATGAAAAAAAATGGAGCGGCACCGTGATTCTTTTCAATGGCAGTTTATTAACGATAGTTTGTTGTGGTATCTTATGTTGAGACATGGTATTTTCGTTTTCGGTGTTTCAATGTTGTTTCTTCAACTTTTCCTTGTGTTCTTCTTTCAATGATCACGAACGGCGTGGCGTTCACGGCAAATGCCAATAGCATCATGGTTTTCATGGTTTTTCCTCCAGAATTTTTACTGATAAAATAAACGAAACGGGATCTGAAAGGAATAGCCTACCGGGTGCGGTTTACAAGCACCACCATGGTAAATCGCGGAATGGAACAAATGGTTACCATAGGACTATTCACTTATATAGAGGTGGCAAAGATAGTAAATATTTAATCTTAATCGTATCTTTGCAGCCCTTTTTCAGAAAAAATCTTGTCGTTGCACAGAATGAAATGACGAAAAAAGCAACATATCCCGAATACAAAACCCTTGATCTGAAGAGGATCGATAAAGAGGTGCTTACCTACTGGGAAGAGCATGGCGTGTTTGAGCAGAGCCTTGAGTTATCGAAAGGGAAAACTCCCTTCATTTTCTATGAAGGCCCTCCGTCAGCCAACGGCATTCCCGGCATCCATCATGTGATGGCCCGGGCGATCAAAGATATCTTCTGCCGGTACAAGACCATGAAAGGATTTTATGTCGACCGCAAAGCCGGCTGGGATACCCATGGGCTTCCGGTGGAGATCAGTGTGGAAAAGAAACTCGGGATCACCAAAGAGGATATCGGAAAAAGCATCTCCATTGAAGATTACAACCGGGAGTGCCGTACCGAGGTGATGAAATACAAAGACCTGTGGGATGACCTGACCGTAAAGATGGGTTACTGGCTCGACCTCGACCACCCGTACATCACCTTTGAAAACAAGTACATCGAGACGGTCTGGTATCTGCTCAGTCAGCTTTACAAGAAAGGCCTTCTCTACAAAGGATATACCATCCAGCCTTACTCGCCGGCGGCAGGCACCGGTCTGAGCACTCATGAGCTGAACCAGCCGGGGGCCTATAAAATGGTGAAAGACAACACCGTGGTTGCGCAATTCCGGGTGGTCCATGACGAGCAATCGGAGTTCCTCTTCCAGGAGCCTTTCGGAGATCTCTACATTCTGGCCTGGACAACCACCCCGTGGACACTTCCCTCCAACACCGGACTGGCCATGGGCAAAGAGATCACCTATGTCATGGTGCGTACCTACAATCCATATACCTTCCTCGAAGAGACGGTGATCCTGGCGAAAGAGCTGTTGCACCAGTATTTCAGCGAGAAAGATGCCGGAATGGATCTGCTCGACTACAAAGAGGGACAGAAACATATCCCCTGGCAGGTAGTTGGCGAATTCAAAGGCAACGAGTTCGAAGGAGTGCGTTACGAGCAGCTCATCCCCTGTACCAAACCCACCGATGGCGACCCATTTCGCGTGGTGATGGGCGACTTTGTTACCACCGACGACGGTACCGGCATCGTTCATATCGCTCCCAGCTTCGGAGCCGACGACTTCCGGGTTGGGAAACAGTATGGTCTCGGTTCTCTCACGATGGTCGACAAGCAGGGGCGCTTCACAACAGAGATGGGGGAGTTCGCAGGAAAGTTTGTCAAAGTCGAATACGACCCCGGCTTCAATCCCGAGACCGATCTTCCGGTCGACGTGGAGATCATCATCAAACTAAAAAAGGAGAACAAAGCCTTCAGGGCAGAGAAATACGAACACTCCTATCCGCACTGCTGGCGGACCGATAAGCCGGTTCTCTACTACCCGCTTGATGCCTGGTTCATCCGTACCACCGCTTTCCGTGACGAGATGATCTCCCATAACGATACCATTAACTGGAAGCCCGAGTCGACCGGGACCGGCAGATTCGGAAACTGGCTGGAGAATGTGGTCGACTGGAACCTCTCCCGCTCACGCTTCTGGGGCACGCCGTTGCCTATCTGGCGAACAGAATCCGGATCGCATGAGATCTGTATCGGATCGGTGGAAGAGCTTCAACGCGAAATAGAAAAAGCTTTAAACGCCGGCGTGATGAAAGAAAATCCCCTGGCGAAATTTATCCCCGGAACAATCACCGATGATAATTACCATACCTTCGACCTCCATCGTCCGTTTGTCGATCACATCATCCTCGTGAGTGATAGCGGGGAACCGATGTACCGCGAGCCGGATCTGATCGATGTGTGGTTTGATTCGGGCGCGATGCCTTATGCCCAGTATCATTTCCCGTTTGAACAATCGAAACCACTGGAAAGTTACTTTCCGGCCGATTTCATCGCGGAAGGGGTGGACCAGACACGCGGCTGGTTTTATACCCTTCATGCTATCGCTTCCCTGCTCTTTGACTCCGTTGCGTATAAAACCTGTTTGTCAAACGGACTGGTCCTCGACAAGAGCGGGAACAAGATGTCGAAACGGCTGGGCAACGCGGTGGATCCCTTTAAAACCATCGCCACTTACGGAGCCGATGCCACCCGGTGGTATATGATCACCAACTCCCAGCCATGGGATAATCTGAAGTTCGATATTGACGGCATCTCGGAAGTGCAGCGTAAATTTTTCGGCACTCTTTACAACACCTATGCTTTTTTTGCTCTCTATGCCAATATTGATCAGTTCACTTACCAGGAGGAAGACATCCCCTCGGAGCAACGGCCGGAGATCGACCGCTGGATCCTCTCGGAGCTGAACACCCTGATCCGGTTTGTGGATGACTGCTACAATGAGTATGAGCCCACCAGGGCAGGTCGTGCGATCTCCGATTTCGTGGACGAGCACCTCAGCAACTGGTACGTCAGGCTATCACGGCGCAGGTTCTGGAAAGGAGAGTATTCGACCGATAAGATTTCAGCCTATCAAACGCTCTATCGCTGTCTGGAAGTGATTGCCCGGCTTTCCGCTCCCATTGCACCCTTTTTCGCTGAACGGCTCTTCATCGATCTCAATTCCATTGCGAAACGGTATCCGGTCGATTCTGTTCACCTTACTCCCTTTCCGGATTCCGACGATACGCAGATAGACAAATCGCTGGAAGAACGCATGGAGCTGGCCCAGCAGATCTCCTCGATGGTGCTTTCGATCCGCAAGAAGATCAATATCCGTGTTCGCCAACCGTTGAACCGGATTCTCCTTCCCATCCAGTCGCCGGAACTGCAGGAGCAAGTCAGCCTGGTGAAGAACCTGATCCTTTCGGAGGTGAACGTGAAGGAACTGGAATACATCACCAGCACTGCTGGCATCCTGGTGAAGCGGATCAAACCCGACTTCAAAAAAATGGGGCCGCGGTTCGGGAAACAGATGAAACCATTGGCAGAAAAGATCACTTCACTCGGCCAGGAGGAGATTTCCCTGCTGGAGGCACAAGGAGAACTTCGAATCAACCTGCAGGGCGACGAGGTGGTGATCTTTCCGGACGACGTGGAGATCATCTCGGAAGATATCCCGGGCTGGCAGGTGGCCAATCTTGGGCCGCTGACCGTTGCCCTCGATGTGACCATCACACCGGAGCTCTGGCAGGAAGGGATCGCACGTGAACTGATCAACCGGATCCAGAATCTTAGAAAAGAGAAGGGATTTGAGGTAACGAATCATATTATCGTTCATCTCCAGAGCCATCAAGAGATTGCTGAAGTGATAGATAAAAATATTTCCTATATTTGCACCGAAATTTTAGCCCGCGAGTTCATCATTGTTGAACAGCTTGACGCGGATAACAAAGATTCCATCGATCTGACCGACACGATCTCTACCTGGATCTCGATCAGAAAAGTGGACTAAACTCAACGAGCCATGAAAAAACCAGCTAATACAGTAGAAAAGACAAGGTATTCAGATGAAGAGCTGGAAGAATTTCGCCAGATCATCCTGAATAAACTGGAGAAAGCGCAAAAAGACCTGCAGCTCCTTACCGAATCCTATACCACTGGGAACAATAATGATACAAATGATACCTCCCCGACCTTTAAGGTGCTGGAAGAGGGTTATCAGGTTTTTTCCAAAGAGGAGAACAGTAAATTTGCCGCACGCCAGGAGAAATTCATTAAATCCCTGGAAAATGCTCTTGTCAGGATTGAAAACAAAACCTATGGTATTTGCCGGGTCACCGGTAAGCTGATCCCGAAAGACAGGCTTCGGAGTGTCCCTCATGCAACCCTCAGTATTGAAGCGAAAATGATGCAGGCTGCTCCTGTACAAGCTCCGCAGCCGGCACTCCGCCCTTTTGAGCCGCAGGATGAATAGACTTCGCCTTCCTATTGGCATCATTGTACTGGTATTACTCCTGGATCAATTCCTGAAGATCTGGGTGAAATCCCATATGTATCTGGGAGAAAGTATCCCGGTTTTCATTGATTGGTTTTACCTCCATTTCACTGAAAATGAAGGGATGGCCTTCGGCATGAGCCTGGGAGGAAATGCCGGGAAGCTGGCCCTGAGCCTTTTCCGCATCATTGCCGTCATCATTATGGTGATCTGGCTTGTACGGCTGTCTAAAAAACCCCGTTTTGACCGATGGCTTTCCGTTTGCCTTGCCCTGATTATCGCAGGGGCTTTCGGAAATATCCTCGACAGCGCTTTTTATGGTCTGATCTTCAGTCCGAGTCATTACCACCAGGTAGCCACCCTCTTCCCTGCCGAAGGAGGTTATACCGGATTCCTGCACGGGAAAGTGGTAGATATGCTCTATTTTCCTCTCATTGAAAGCCATTACCCAAGCTGGATTCCCTGGGTTGGAGGGGAAGAGCTACTCTTTTTCCGTCCTGTTTTTAACCTGGCCGACTCATCCATCACGATTGGCGTTACCATGCTGATCATCTTCCAGAAACGTTTCTTTGCCATCCAGGATAAAAAGGAGGAAGCGTGAAACAACTGCTTCTTTCCATTCTGCTCCTGTTGACCCTGCCCTCTTTCGTTGCAGCTCAGATCAACCCGGAAAATATCCTGGATACCGTTGAGACTGTCGACGGACCTGTGATCCTCTACAAGAATTTCTCCTGGCAATTCCTTGGAGAGGAGCCGGTGATGCTGAATGTGGATGACGACTCCACGGGACTTTTTACGCAGGGATGGGTGAATGATCAAATTCACGGATTTGAGCAGATGAAACCTGACAGCATTCGGGATACCGTTCTGTTTTTACTTCCGGGAGAGATGACTTTTTGTATGCCGGCTCGTTATGAACGGCTGATCCGCGGGTTCATGTATACACACAAAGGCCTTGACCTGAAAGTACAAACCGGTGATACTGTCAGAGCTGCCTTCGACGGAGTGGTCAGGTATGCCCGCTACAACCGGGGCGGATTCGGGAATCTTATCATCCTCAGGCATTACAATGGGCTTGAGACCTATTATGCCCACCTCTCCAAGATCAACGTGGAGGTGAACCAGGTGGTTGAAGCCGGCGATGTTGTCGGACTGGCTGGTTCTACCGGGCGAAGCCGGGGTCCGCATCTTCACTTTGAAATCAGATACCGGGACGTACCTCTCGATCCCCGGCGCGTGATTGACCTCGACAAAGGATTGCTGGTAGCCAACACCTTCCCGATCAGGAAAGAGGTGTTTTATCCCAACGACTGGGATTCAACCGCCGTCTATTATAAAATTAAAAGTGGCGACACCCTGGGACATCTGGCCGCTAAATATCATACCTCCGTGAAAGAGATCTGTGCAATGAACAAAATCAAGTCCACAACAACGCTCCGGATCGGGAGAGTTTTACGGGTCAGATAAACATATATATGCAATTTTAGTTATATTTGCACAAAATTATTAAGCAGCCCATGCAAGAGAAAATTATCGGCAAAATCTCACAGATTATCGGCCCCGTTGTAGATGTCGTTTTCGAAGAACATGTCACTATCCCGAATATCTACGATGCCCTTGAAGTGAAAGACGAGCACGGTGGGAAGCTTGTTCTGGAGTGCCAGAACGATGTAGGCGAAAATACGATACGGACCATTGCCATGGACTCCACTGACGGATTACGCCGGGGAATGGAAGTGATTGCGACAGGAGCTCCGATCTCCATGCCTGTCGGTGAAGACATCAGGGGAAGGCTCTTCAATGTGATCGGCCAGCCGATCGACGGTCTGGGCCCGGTCTCAGGGAAGCAATCTTACCCGATCCACAGAGACCCTCCGAGGTTTGATGAGCTGAGTACGACCAAAGAGATTCTCTATACCGGCATCAAGGTGATCGACCTGATCGAGCCCTATTCCAAAGGCGGAAAAATTGGTTTGTTCGGAGGAGCCGGAGTGGGAAAGACCGTCATCATCATGGAGCTGATCAACAACATTGCCAAGAAATATTCAGGAATGTCTGTTTTTGGAGGTGTTGGAGAGCGTACGCGTGAAGGGAATGACCTCCTGCGTGAGATGATTGAATCGGGTGTGATCCGTTACGGGAAGGCGTTTCTGGAAGATATGAAAGAAGGAGGCTGGGATCTATCCAAAGTTGATCACAGCGAGTTGATGAAATCACAGGCTACGCTGGTATTCGGACAGATGAACGAACCTCCCGGAGCCCGTGCCCGGGTTGCCCTTTCGGGGCTCACCCTTGCCGAATACTTCCGTGACGGGACTGATGAGAGTGGCGGACGCGATATCCTCTTTTTCATCGACAATATTTTCCGTTTCACCCAGGCGGGTTCAGAGGTTTCGGCGTTATTGGGCCGAATGCCTTCTGCCGTGGGATACCAGCCAACACTGGCCACAGAGATGGGAATCATGCAGGAACGGATTACTTCTACCAAACGCGGGTCGATTACCTCAGTGCAAGCAGTTTATGTGCCGGCCGACGACCTCACCGACCCGGCCCCGGCAACCACCTTTGCCCACCTTGACGCCACCACCGTGCTGAGCAGGAAAATTGCCGAACTTGGAATCTACCCGGCCGTGGATCCGCTCGACTCTACCTCCCGGATCCTTTCTCCGGAAGTCGTGGGTGATGATCATTACCATACAGCCCAACGGGTGAAAGAGATCCTTCAGCGTTATAAAGAACTCCAGGACATCATTGCCATTCTTGGGATGGATGAGCTCTCTGACGAGGATAAGGAGGTGGTTCACCGGGCACGCCGTGTCCAGCGTTTTCTTTCCCAGCCTTTCTTCGTAGCTGAACAGTTTACCGGAACACCCGGTGTATTCGTCAACATCGAAGATACGATCAAGGGATTTAAAATGATCATGGACGGCGAAGTGGATGAATACCCTGAATCGGCTTTCAACCTGGTTGGAACCATCGAAGAGGCCATTGAAAAAGGGAAGAAAATACTAGCGGAGAGCAAAGAATAAATTGCGAATAGCGAATTGCGAATAGCGAAAACAGCTGCAAACTGCCGACTGCAAACTGAAATTACTATGCGTTTAGAAATTGTAACCCCCGATACCACCTTGTTTGATGGAGACAATGTGCACCTGGTCCAACTTCCTGGCATCGATGGTTCATTTGAGGTGATGGATCACCACGCTCCTTTGATCTCTGTGCTGAAAAAGGGTTCTGTAAAAGTTGTTATCCGGGGAAAAGATCCAGCATTCTTCGAGATCAACGGTGGAGTAATTGAGGTATTACAAAACAACGTACTTATCTTAGCGGAATGAATGCGTTCCGGAATCTATTGATCCTTCTCATTACCGTTGCTACACTGGCAGGCTGCTATAAAAACGAGCCGATCCCAACTGCTGATTTCACGTATAGTGGCAACAACGACTTCAAGATCCCCTGTACAGTTCATTTTACCAACCGCTCAACCAACGCCTTCTCATACGATTGGTACTTCGGTAACGACTCAACCTCAGCCGATACCAATCCTTCATTTACCTATACCCTGCCGGGGAAATACCTGGTCGAACTCCGTGCTTATACCGAAAGCCGGAATGAATGGGCTTCACAGCGTAAAGAAATTGTGATTCAAGATACGCTTAAGTGAGGCGTAAGAAGTAATAGGGAAATAGGGAAATACAGAAATACCGTTAATCCATCCAGTCGTCCGGTATCCGGCATCCGGCATCTAGTAAAACAGTTCCCGGTGATCTTCGATCTCTGCCTGTTTTTTCAAGGCATCGTAGAGAGAGTTTGAAACCCGGGTATTCCATCCCTGGGTATCTGTCTTCAACTCATAAGAAAAATTATCTGTAGGGGGGGCTTCCATGTTTTTATCGACAATCACAACATAGACACCAAAGTTCCCCTGGAAGGGACCTTTCATCTCTCCTTCAGGCAACGCAAAGAGCTCACCCATCACCTCGTTTTCCCTGCCAATCATGGTACGGTTCATCCCCGTGAAAGTAACGGTTGCTGTGTCGATACGGGTTGTGAAGCTGGAGGCAAGATCATTCAGATCGGAAATTCCTTTCATTGCTTCCGAAATCCGGTTGGCCATGATTTCAATTTTTTTCATATTCTTCACATTCGGCTCGATCCGTTCCTTCAGTTTATCCAGCGGTTGATATCCTGCAGGATAACGATTCTTTAACAGAGCTACTGCATACGTCCCCTGAAGATCAAATACGGGAGAGACCTCGCCCACTTTTGTCTGTTCAGCAAAAGCCCAGCGTACGACATTCCGTGCATTTTTAAGCCCCTGTACGGTATTATCCATCGGCTTAACACTTTGTGCCTGGCGTTTGAAAACTCCGGCAGCAACGGCTCCGGTATCAAAGGCTTCCGGTGTTTTATAGGTACCTGCAAACATACTGGCCTGGGTATAGGTATCCTGAAATGTCTGGTTGCTGGGTTCGATGCTCCGCTGCAGAATAGCTGCTTTGACCTTGTCTTTGACAGGTGATTTTTCGATTAATTTAAAGAGAGAATAGCCAAGCCGGGTCTCCACAATTCTGACATCATTGGAATTCATGGTAATACCGGCATCGAAAAAGGGACTAACGTTCGCATTTCCATCGGGGAACCAGGGGAGAAGGCCTCCGTCATTTTTTGCTGTCGGATAGTCGGAAATCACTTTGGTAATCTCTTCAAACCGGGCAGGATTCGCTTTCAGGATTGCCAGCAAACTATCGGCTGTGCGCTTCGCTTGTTGCTGCGTCCGGGTAATACTGTCGCTGACCCCCAGACCTGCCCATGAAATCAGCAGTTGTGCTCCGTGCATGGAGTCGGGCCGTGCAGCTTTTCCCATCACCTTGGCCATATACCAGGCACTTCCTTCCTGGAACGGAGCGATCACCGTTTCAACAGGCGAGCTGAACAACAGGGAGTCAAGTTCCTGAGGCAACATCCCTTTATTGATAAATCCGGTATCAAACTTCTTATCTGAATTGGCATTGACAAAGGTCATCGGATCCTTGATCGCTTGAAAATCAGCAAAAAGTGTTGAAACATCTTCGGCAATATCTTTCCGGTCTTTGTCAGAAGGTTTTACCTCAAACATCACATACTCGAGCTCAACGACAGGCTCTTCATTATGAAAATAAAATTTATTTTTTTCGTAAAATTTGGTGTAATCCTCATCCGAAAGAACAACGAGGCTGTCGGGGATGGAATAGTAATTTGGAGAGATATACCGGATATCAAGAGATCGGTTGTCCAGTTCATATTGTTTCCTGAGGATCTGCTTCGGTACATAGTAGGATTTGCTGATCAGTTCATTGAATTTCGTTTCAAGCCGATCCTCTTTGATTGCCTTTTCGAATTGCAGCCACTGGGTTTTGGCCTTGGGTTCCATCTGATCGAGTTTCCGCAGGTAGTTCAGTACAGCAGCGGGATTATACTGACCGGTTTGGGGATCGGAAAAATACTGGAGGATATACCGGTGGGGATTACGACCCTGCACCTGTTCAAACAACTCTTCCGGTGAGACGGTCATGCCAAGTTTGTCCAGTTCATCCCCGGTGACGAGATTCCTGATCAGAGTATTCCAGACATTTTGCCTGACCTGGTAAGTCATCTCTTCCGAAACCTTGTCGCTACCCGAAGACTCCCGTTGATACTCCAGATTTTCTTCCACTTTGTTGTTGAAATCCACATAGGAAATATCATCGCCATTAACCGCGCCAATATTGTTCGTTGAACGTGATTGTTTTTTCCCAAAGTCACCAATTACAAATGCAGCGATCGCCACACCTACAATAATTACCGCAAGGGCTGAATGTTTTCTGATCGTTCCGATAATCGCCATGCTTCAAAAATATTAGAAAATTGTTCAAAAATAGTTGGCAAAGGTAGCTATTTCCATTGAAATCAACAACTAAATAGAGTCCTCCTTCACTTTCATCTCCCCCCGTGGCTTAAGGATCCTGTAGTTGGTAAACGTTTCATTCGATTCCAGGCCTGTTCCATAGAGAACTTTATCAGGAGTGGTAATTTTAACCGCGGAATCCGTATGGATCGTATGTCTTAACTCATTCCAGATCAGCACTTCGGTATTCATCTGTTCATTCTTTAGCTCGTTGCGAACAACCACGTTCCCCCTGGCTTCCATGATTTTCGTCATCTCCATCCGTTTCCCGTAGTCTGCTGTAATTGTCGACTCCATGCGCTGCGCTGAATCAAACATCTCTGCCCTGAATCCCTCCGGAAATTCAAGCCAGACGTTTTCTCCTTCGTAGCGGTGCACGACAGGTCCGGTTACCCGGGCCTGCAGATGGCCTGAGTCACTGAATATCACATCGATATCAATTGCCATCATCATGGCCTGCTGGGTAGAATCGATCGGTGTTTTCGCAATCTCGATCTGCCGCCGGCATCCCATCAGGGTGATCCAGATGATGAGAATCGAAATGACCGTAAAAAAACTGCCGGAAAATCCTGTTTTCAAGGCTAGTAGTACTTACGTTTGATAAACCAACGCTCATAGATGGAGAAGCCGACAATGAA
>JAFGNY010000328.1 GCA_016926765.1 Bacteroidales bacterium
ACGGGCGTGCCGTCCGGCATGTACGGCATATCCTCAACCGGAACGATTCTGGCCACAACCCCCTTGTTTCCATGCCGCCCTGCCATTTTATCACCGATCTGAAGCTTGCGCTTCTTGGCAATGAAAATTTTGGCCAGCTGAATAATTCCTGCCGGCAGCTCATCTCCAATGGTTACATTGTACCGTTCACGCCGCGCGAAAGCTTCAGCCTCCTTGTGCTTCATGATATAGTTATTGATCAAATTGAAGATCAAATCGTTCTTCTGCTTGTCGGTAGTCCATTTGGAAGGATTCACCGAAAGATAATCAATCTCCTGCAGCTGTTTCAGCGTAAACTTTAATCCCTTGGCAATGATTTCAGTTCCATAGTAATCCTTTACTCCCTGCGAAGTTTTTCCGCTCACCAGCGCAAAAAGTTTATCTTCCAACCGCGCCCGCAAAGCGGAAATCTCACGGTTGAAGTTCTCATCGATCTGGTCGAGCAAAGTTTTTGTGTTTGTCTTGCCCTTCTTATCCTTCACAACCCGTGAAAACAATTTCTTGTCTATTACTACGCCTGAGAGAGACGGGGAAGCTTTAAGAGAAGCATCTTTTACATCACCTGCCTTATCACCGAATATGGCCCGTAAAAGTTTTTCTTCAGGTGACGGGTCCGACTCCCCTTTGGGTGTAATTTTTCCAATCAGGATATCCCCGGGTTTCACATCGGCCCCTATCCGGATCAGCCCGTTTTCATCCAGGTTCTTTGTGGCTTCCTCACTTACGTTGGGGATGTCTGATGTGAATTCTTCCACACCCCGTTTGGTATCGCGCACTTCCAAACTGTATTCATCCACATGTACTGAAGTGAATACATCCTCACGTACGATTCGTTCAGAGACCACGATGGCATCCTCGTAGTTATACCCCTGCCAGGGCATAAAAGCAACCATAAGATTCCGTCCAAGTGCCAGTTCACCGTTCTCAGTACCATACCCCTGAGTCAGTATCTGACCCTTTTCAATCCGTTCACCCTTTATAACAATGGGTTTAAGGTCAATGGTAGTACCCTGATTGGTTTTGGTATATTTTTGAAGATCGTAGGTTACAACTTCCGGGTCGAAACTCACAAAACGGTCGTCGTCAGTAACATCATATCGCACGATGATCTGGTCGGCATCCACATACTCCACAACTCCTTCAGCCTCAGCCTGTATGAGTACCCTTGAATCGGCGGCAGCCCTTGCTTCCAGACCGGTTCCCACGATGGGGGATTCAGGACGAAGTAACGGAACAGCCTGACGCATCATGTTCGATCCCATCAATGCACGGTTGGCATCATCATGCTCCAGGAAGGAAATAAGTGAAGCGGCTACCGAAGCAATCTGATTCGGCCCCACATCCATCAGGGTAACCTCCTCTTTGTCAGACAGAGGATAATCACCGTCAAGTCTCGATTTTACCTTTGGATTCAGGAAATAGCCCTCATTGCTAATAGGCGCATTGGCCTGGGCAATTATTTTTCCCTCTTCCT
Source organism: Bacteroidales bacterium (assembly GCA_016926765.1). GTDB lineage: Bacteria > Bacteroidota > Bacteroidia > Bacteroidales > FEN-979 > QYOJ01. The sequence goes on from JAFGNY010000328.1 coordinate 1,514, forward strand.
CCTCAGCCGTTAAATAAACCGATCCCTCATCCGAAAGGTCGACCTTCCCATCGACTACCCTCCGGTAGGGTGTGGCAATAAATCCAAGATCATTGATCTTTGCAAAAACACAAAGAGAAGAGATCAGCCCGATGTTCGGCCCTTCAGGTGTTTCAATCGGACATAACCTTCCGTAATGCGTATAGTGAACGTCCCGAACTTCAAATCCGGCTCTCTCCCTCGACAATCCCCCCGGTCCCAGGGCCGACATTCTTCTTTTATGGGTCATTTCGGCCAACGGATTGGTCTGATCCATAAACTGTGAAAGTGCATTGGTGCCAAAAAATGAATTGATCACCGATGACAGGGTTTTTGAATTGATCAGGTCAATAGGTGTGAAAACCTCGTTGTCCCGGACATTCATCCTTTCACGGATAGTGCGGGCCATACGGGCAAGACCTATTCCAAACTGATTATACATTTGTTCGCCAACCGTACGGACACGACGGTTGCTCAGGTGATCGATATCATCCACATCTGTTTTTGAGTTAACCAGCTGTATCAAATATCGGATAATTTCAATGATATCTTCCCTGGTCAGCACACGTATCTCAGAATCCACATGAAGTCCAAGCTTCCTGTTGATCCGGTATCTCCCCACTTCTCCCAGATCATACCGTTTATCGGAGAAGAAAAGTTTGTCAATCACATCGCGTGCTGTGGCTTCATCGGGCGGTTCAGCATTCCTTAACTGCCGGTAAATATGCAACACAGCCTCTTTTTCCGAATTACAGGGATCCTTCTGCAGGGTATTGTATATAATAGCAAAATCTTGCTGCTTCTGGTCGTCTTTATGCACCAAAATGGTTTTCACACCCGAATCAATGATTTCATCGATGTGCTCATCTTCCAGAATGGTTTCCCTGTCAATGATCACTTCATTACGTTCAATGGAAACCACTTCTCCGGTGTCCTCATCAACAAAATCCTCAATCCATGATTTCAGAACACGGGCAGCCAGTTTTCGGCCGACAACTTTCTTTAATCCGGTTTTGGATACTTTAATCTCATCGGCCAGATCAAAAATTTCGAGAATATCTTTATCGCTTTCGTAGCCAATAGCCCTCAGAAGGGTAGTAACGGGTAATTTCTTTTTTCGGTCGATATAAGCAAACATTACACTGTTGATGTCTGTTGCAAATTCGATCCAGCTTCCCTTAAA
>JAFGNY010000054.1 GCA_016926765.1 Bacteroidales bacterium
GTCTTTGCTGCATGCAAAGATGGAAAGCGGATCAGCCGGATCAACAGCCATGGCATCATTGTAGGTCTCGCCACTTACCGTATCCCAGGTAGCTCCCAGATCTTTCGAGAGAGCGCCTCCCGGAATGAGCAGGATGGCATTATCACTAGCCGGCAGACTCCATAACGGACTGTAATCAAAATCGGTGAGATATCCTCCGTCAGAAAAAGTGATATCCGTCCAGGTGGTTCCTCCGTTCAGGCTGATAAAATTTTGCATGGTGTGGGAACCCGTTTTGACATTGATCACCAGCGTATCTCCCATCGTTGACGCCGGATGCATCAATACAGACATGATACTGTCGCTGCCGTTGGGAGTGGTGACCAAAGCCACTGACGAACCGTCAAACTTATACAACTGACCACAATTACACCCCAGGGAATCGATGATGAAATAGACCGGAAATCCTGTCAAGTTATTGGAGATGGCCAGACTGATACTTTTCCCGTTTTCTGTCAGCCCGGTCAGATAACTGGTCAGATCAAAAATATCGGAACTGATATTAATGGGATCTGATTCTCTGCTCCTGATGAGAAAGTTGCCTATTCCGGCAAACAACCAGGAGTCGGAGAGCGCGATGCTGGTCACGCTTCCTCTCTCCCCGGCCCCGATCAAGGTTTGAAGGATGTACTCATCCACGGCTGTTTTCCAGGTCCCGGCATCCCCTTCAGAATAACTGATGACAGCGGCATTCAAACGACCTCCCTGTTGCATCGTGCGAACTGCCACCCATCCAATGGAATTGGCAACAAGTTGCACACCGCCCCCTCCCCATCCCTGCTGATCACTGTTGTATTCCAGCGAATCTACCGGAAATGCCATTTGCCAGTTCACCGCCTGGTCATCTGAATAGAAAACGGATACCGGACTTTCAACCGCTGCAAAAAGCCTGTTATTGGTGGGACAAATGGTGAGATCCGGGATGGGACGTCCTCCGTAAAGACCCAGGTTTGCCCTGGAACCAGGATAAGCTGAAGGAGACCCCGCAGGAAACTGTGCTTGCAGTCCGAACGATAAAACTCCCAGGAAAAAGAGAAATAAGATCCCTTCGATTGTGTTTTTGTTTCGTGTGTTCATTTGCGAATCATTTTTATTTCAATGGGTGCTTGAAATAGCCTCGGAAGGGGTAAATCTAATTCATTTTACCCTGAAATCAAAATCTGAATTTATCTCCGGGACATTTTTCCGTCAAAAAAAATTGAAAAAAGGCAATCTGATGATTTTTATATTATCTTTGTCCGATCGGTTAAACTATTTGGTTAATCTATACGGTTAAATTTATGACTTCATCCCTGCAAAGTACTGAAGAAAGGATTCTCAAAGCCGCCAAAAAGGTATTCCACCGGAAAGGATTTGAAGGAGCCCGAATGCAGGAGATTGCCGACGAAGCAGGAATTAACAAGGCGTTGTTGCATTATTATTTTCGCAGCAAAGAAAATCTCTTTGAGGCGGTGTTCCGGGATGCCTTCCTCGAACTGACCGGGTATGCCAAAACTGTGTTTCTTTCAGATAACCCGATTAAAGAGAAGATTCATAAGTTTCTGGGTTATTACATTGCAATCCTGAATGAAAACTCATATATCCCTTGGTTTATCCTCAATGCGATCTATACCCGTCCGGGTACCATGAAAGCCATCTTCGACAATGCAGAACTAAATCCTCCGGAGTTAATGGCTCACCTCCAGCACCAGATCAAAACAGAGTATGGTTCGGAGATCAATCCGTTCCATATGTGGCTCAATGTCCTCTCGCTTTCTATCTTTCCGGTAATTGCCAAGCCGTTGATCCGGGAGATTTTCCAGTTGCCTGAAGATGCCTACAAGCAGATCCTGGAGCAACGTAAAACAGAAGTCCCTCAGTTCATAGCAAATGCACTGAAAGGTTATGAACAATCTGATTCCATGATTGAATAAAATCCTATCCGATGAAACGAACTCTTCCGTTCTTTTTCCTCTTTACCCCTGTTTGGCTGATATTTCTGTCATCCGGGCTACCTTCTGCACATGCGCAGGATACCCTCACACTGGAAGCCTGTTACCGTTTGGCTGAACAAACTTTTCCTCTGGCAAATCAGATCGATCTGCTGGCAGGAAGTCATGACCTGAAGGTCAAAAACCTCAATAAAAACTGGCTCCCTGCGGTCAATCTCAACGGTCAGGTTTCCTACCAGTCGGATGTAACAAAAGTGGAGATTTCCCTTCCGCCTCCTCTTCCTGCGCTCGATATGCCTGAATTGAGTAAAGACTGGTACAAAGCGACCCTGGATGTGAGTCAGGCACTCTGGGACGGTAATGTGACAAGCTACCAGAAAAAACTCGAAGAGATGAATCTTCAGGTTGACCAAACAAACGTCCGTGCTGAACTCTATCAACTCAAAGAACAGGTAAACAGGTTCTACTTCAGCATCATCCTGCTGAATCAAAACGAGGAACTGCTGCTCATCACAAAAAAACAGTTGGAAGAAAAGCTGAATGAGGTAAAAGCAGGCATCGAATTCGGAGCGGTCCTTCAATCTGCAGCAGATGCTCTGGAGGCAGAGTTGTATGGTCTCGATCAACGGCTCACCGGGACCCGGGCCGATCGCAGGGGACTTTTCCGGATGCTGTCGGAACTCCTCTCTACAGAGATTCCTGAAACTACCCAGCTTGTGTTGCCTGATCCGGTAATTTCCGATTATACTTACCAAAACAACCGGCTGGAAAATACGGTATTTGATCTCCAGAAGGATAAGCTGGGACTAATGCAGCGCATGGTCACCACGAAATGGAACCCCAAATTTTATGCTTTCGGACAGGCTGGGATTGGAAGGCCTGCATTAAACATGCTCTCCAACAGCTTTGATCCGTTTTATATTGTCGGCCTGAAACTGAACTGGCCTCTGCTGAACTGGAACGCCAATAAAAACGAGAAAAAGATCCTCGGTATCCAATCGGATATCCTCGGGACCCAACAGGCTGCCTTTGATAAAAATCTGAAGATCCAATCGGAAAAGGAGTTGACCGAGATCCTGAAAACGCTGGATGTTATCAAAAAAGACCATGAGATCATCGCGCTGCGTGAAAAAATATCACAATCAGCTTCTGCCCAACTTACAAATGGGGTGATCACTTCGAGTGATTATGTAACCCGGTTGACCGAAGAACGGCAGGCACGCCTCTCTTATGAGATTCACAAAATAGAGTTGGTCCAGTCCAAACTGGCCTATCTGTTTAGTCAGGGGAAACTGTAACCGGATGAAGACCTCCGCCTGATGTTTTATGACCTTTTAAACAGTTGTACTATGCGCAGACCAAACAACCAAAAGATGAAACGAATTTATTCCTTTTTCTTTTTACTTCTCTTTGTCCTGGGAGCCTGTTCACCCACGCACGACGAACCGGATGCCTGGGGAACTTTCGAAGCTACCGAAGTAACTGTTTCGGCTATGGCCAATGGGAAGCTTCTGCAATTCAATGTGGATGAGGGGCAATTGCTCGACTCCGGACAAATGGTAGGCTTTGTCGACACTACCGATCTCTATCTGAAAAAACGGCAGGCCATGGCTCAACGCAACGCGACTGCTTCGAAAAAGAGCGACTTGCAGGCACAAATTTCCATCTACCAACAAAACAAGGACAATATCCTGGTGGATAAATTCCGCGTGGAGAACTTGCTGAAAGCCGGCGCTGCCACCCAGAAACAGATGGATGACATCACGGCTGCAATGAATGTGGCAGACCGTCAGATCGCGGCAGTCCAGACGCAATTCAGCGGCCTGGAAGACCAGATCGGAAGTATCAGCCAGCAAATTGCCCAGCTCGAAGAAGCCATTCGGAATGCATACATCATTAATCCCGTCTCAGGCACCGTTCTGACAAAATTCGCCGAGGTTGATGAAGTCACTGTCTTCGGTAAACCGTTATATAAGATTGCCAACCTGAAAGAGATGATACTTCGTGTTTATATCAGTGGTTCACAGCTATCCCAGCTATTCATTGGTCAGGAAGTTGCCGTACTATATGACAAGAATGAAGATGAAAACACAACGACATCCGGGATCGTTAGCTGGATTTCACCTACCGCTGAATTTACACCCAAAACCATCCAGACAAAGGAGGAACGGGTAAACCTTGTCTATGCGGTTAAGGTCAGAGTAAAAAATAACGGTAGTATGAAAATCGGGATGCCGGGAGAGATCAAACTGAATAATCCGTAATTTCATCCGCTGATGATTATAAATGCAATTTCAAACCAAACCCAAAACCCATGAAACGAGTAATCACTTCTGTTTTCTCCCTGCTATTCCTCCTCTTCGGATCAGTAACCTGTCTGGTCGCACAAACCTACAAAGCAGATGATATTGTAGGTACCTGGCTAAACGAAGAAGGAACTGCCCAGGTTTCTGTTTTCAAAGTCGGAAGTCAATATTACGGAAAGATTGTTTGGCTGAAAACCCCCAATGATTCTGTCACAGGTCTTCCGCGGACGGACAAGGAAAATCCTGACCCTGCCCTCCAACTCAAACCACTGTTAGGGCTTGTCAACCTAAAAGGATTTGTATTTGACGGGGATGATGAATGGAAAGATGGAACCATCTATGATCCGAAAAATGGTAAAACATACAGTTGCTTTATGAAGTTTGAAACCGAAAGCAAGGGGAAGTTGAAGATCAGGGGATTTATCGGGATCTCCCTTCTGGGCCGCACGACTTACTGGACTCCGGTGAAGGAATAAACCGCACTGACCCCATCCCTGTCTCAACTTTTAAGGTGGAAGGATTCAGGGTGGGACTGCCAACAACATGAATAACGCAGTTGAAGTACTGAATTTGACTAAAACCTACGGCGATGTGCACGCGCTGAAGGAGATCTCTTTTTCCGTCACTAAGGGCGAACTTTTCGGATTTATTGGACCGGATGGCGCCGGGAAGACAACTCTTTTCCGGATCCTTGCCACGCTGATATTGCCTGATGGAGGGAGTGCTTTGATTGAGGAGAATGACATCGTGAAGGATTACAGGAAAATCAGACAACTAATCGGGTACATGCCTGGCAGGTTTTCCCTCTATCAGGATCTCTCCGTGGAAGAAAATCTTCGTTTCTTCGCGACGATCTTCGGAACTACCATCGAAGAAAATTACGACCTAGTGAAAGAGATTTACAGCCAGATCGAACCATTTAAAACCCGGAAAGCGGGTCAGCTTTCAGGAGGAATGAAACAGAAACTGGCTCTCTCCTGTGCCCTGATTCATAAACCGGACGTTCTCTTGCTTGATGAACCAACTACCGGTGTAGATGCGGTTTCACGGCAGGAGTTCTGGGAGATGCTGAAGCGCTTGAAAGAGCAGGGAATTACTATTGTAGTTTCTACCCCATACATGGATGAAGCCAGCCTTTGCGACCAAGTGGCTCTTATCCAGGATGGAGCTATCATGCAGATCAGCACTCCTGCAAAGGTAATCGACAGCTATCCACTGGGGCTTTACTCAGTTTCAACTTCCGACAATTACCAGCTCCTACTGGACTTGAAACAACTTCCTCAGGTCTGTAGCGCTTTTGCCTATGGCCAGGCAGCACATCTCTCCTACCGGAAAGGGGAAATGACCAAAGAGGAGGTAAAGTTGTATTTATCCAAGAAAGGCCATCAGGATGTTACTATTACCCCGATCAAACCCACTATTGAGGACTGTTTTATGGAGCTCATGCAGACAAGCGGACAGGCGGACAAGTGAATGAAAGGGAACACAGGAACTATAGACTACGATATCACCACGGCACCATAGCAACATGTCACCACAGCACCACGGCACTACGGCACCACAACACCACGGCACCCTCCCTCCGGATGATGCCATCATTCATGTCAGTGACCTGGTAAAGAAGTTCGGGAGTTTCGTGGCCAACGATCACCTGACATTTGATGTAAAGAGAGGGGAGATCTTCGGATTCCTGGGGGCCAATGGTGCCGGGAAAACCACTGCAATAAGGATCCTCTGCGGCCTCTCCTATCCCACTTCGGGAGAGTTGTTGGTTGCCGGATACAATGTATATACCCAGCGCGAAAAGATCAAGAAGAATATTGGCTATATGAGCCAGAAGTTTTCCCTGTACGATGATCTTACCGTCTTTGAAAATATCCGTTTTTATGCTGCAATTTACGGTTTATCCAAAAAGGAGATCTACCACCGGGCAGGGAACCTGATGAAAAAACTTGAATTGGAAGAGGCAAGGAACAAGCTGATCCGTGAAATTCCGTTGGGATGGAAACAAAAACTGGCTTTTTCTGTAGCAATTATCCATGATCCAAAGATTGTGTTCCTGGATGAACCAACCGGCGGGGTAGATCCGATTACACGACGCCAGTTCTGGGATATGATCTATGAAGCGGCCAGGAGTGGCATCACGGTATTTGTAACCACCCACTACATGGACGAAGCCGAGTATTGTGACCGGGTATGCATTATGGTCGATGGCCGGATTGCCGCACTGGACACGCCGATGGACTTACGGGAAACCTTTCACGCAAAAACGATGAATGATGTTTTTCTGAAATTGGCCAGAGCAAAAACTCCGGAGGGGATATGAGACGATTTTGGGGATTTGTGGTAAAGGAGTTTCTGCATATTTTCCGGGATTACCGGACCCTGTTGATCCTTTTCGGGATACCGGCCGTTCAGCTGATCCTCTTTGGCTTCGTGATCACCAACGAGATCAAGGATGCCCGTTTTGCTGTCCTTGATCTTTCCATGGATGAGACGACCCGCCAGCTCACCGAAAAAATCGTCTCTTCCGGATATTTCCAGCTCGACCGGAACCTTCATACATATGATGAAATCGACGAAGCTTTCTGTGAAGGCGATATTCGTTTGGTTGTCGTTTTCGAGCCGGATTTCGCCAGGCGGCTCGAAAAAGAAAAAGTGGCTCATGTCCAGCTAATCGGTGATGCCTCCGACCCAAACTCAGCCAGCATCCTGGTCAGCTATGCCTCGGGCATTCTTAACAATTACCTCTTATCGATGAACTCTGAAGCAATTCCGTTGCAAATCCATCCTGAAACGCGGATGATGTACAATCAGGAATTGAAAGGGGTCTTTATGTTTGTTCCCGGCCTGATGGCTATGTTGTTGATGCTCATTTCAGCACTGATGACCTCTCTTTCAATCACGCGGGAGAAAGAGCTCGGAACGATGGAACTGTTGTTGGCTTCTCCCTTAAAACCACTGCAGATCGTGCTGGGAAAAGTATTTCCCTATGTCTTTTTAGCATTTATTGACGCCTGTATCATTATCCTGCTGGGTTGGTCTGTATTTGGCGTCCCCATCCGGGGAAGTGTCGGGCTCTTGCTATTTGAGAGTTTTCTGTTTATCTCCATGGCTCTGTCGCTTGGGATCCTGATATCCTGCATTACCAACAGCCAGCAGTTGGCAATGATGATCTCGCTGGTAGCCCTGATGCTTCCGACCATTCTCCTGAGCGGGTTTATCTTCCCGATTGAGAATATGCCCAAGATCCTGCAGTGGTTCTGCCACATCATGCCCCCCAAGTATTTTATTACAATCATTAAAAGCATTATGCTAATGGGGAACGGTCTCTATTTTATCTGGAAGGAAACATTGATCCTGTTTGGATTTACCCTCTTTTTCATCCTTCTGAGTATAAAAAAATTCAAAATCCGGCTGACCTCATCATGAGAACGATTCTCTATATCATACAGAAGGAGTTTATCCAGGTATTCAGGAACAAAAGGATGCTGCCAATTATTTTTTTCGTCCCGATTGTTCAGTTGCTGATCCTTGTCAATGCGGCTACCTTCGAGATGAAACAGATCAACATGGCCATTGTGGATCTGGATCTTTCCAGCTCTTCTCGTCAGCTTACCAGTAAATTCCAGGGGTCCCCGTTCTACCGGATCATCAATTCCTCCTTCTCATACAAAAAAGCCTTGTCGTTGATGCAAAAGGGGGATGTGGATGTTATTATGCAGATTCCCAGTGGATTTGAAAAAAATCTCGTCAAAGAAAAAAACTCCCAGGTGCAGCTGATGGTCAATGCGATCAACGGTGCTGCTGCCGGACTGATCAATGCCTATTCAACCAGTATTATCCTGGATTTCAACCGGGAGATTCTCATTGAATGGCTGAATCCGGCTGAGATGGGAGAGATTCGCAGAATTGTTACAGAGACCAGCTACTGGTATAATCCAAAACTCAACTATACGACTTACATGGTACCCGGAATCCTGGTTCTTTTGGTAACAATTATCGGGCTGCTGCTCTCGGGGATGAATATTGTCAGAGAAAAGGAGATGGGGACTATTGAGCAGATCAATGTGACGCCCATCCGAAAAATTGAGTTCATCGCCGGGAAGCTGATTCCATTCTGGATCATTGCTTTGTTTGAATTGGCATTTGGTCTGGTTCTTGGAAAACTTCTTTTTAATATCCCCATCGAGGGAAGTCTATGGCTGATTTTTCTTTCGGCCAGTGTCTATCTTTTTGTAATTTTAGGCTTTGGATTGCTGATTTCCACGATGACCAACACGCAGCAGCAATCGATGCTTATATCGTTCTTTTTCATGGTGATTTTCATTCTGATGAGTGGATTATTCACATCGATTGAAAGTATGCCTTTATGGGCTCAACGGGTAGATCTGGTGAATCCATTGGCATATTTCATCAAGATCATGCGAATGGTGTTGCTGAAAGGATCCTCTTTTGCAGATATCAGTCACCTGTTTTATGCACTTGTGATCTATGCTGTTGTGATCATCAGTCTGGCCATCTGGCGGTACAGGAAAGTAGCTTAAACCTCATTATATCAACTGGATTAGGAATAGTAAATGGTTCCTCGTCGGGGCGTTGATCATCATCGTAACCCTGATCCTGGCTGTTGCATTCGCCCTTTATATTTCTCCCAAAGAGGAGATGCCAAAAGGGGCAATCCAGCATATGAAGGATAGGGGACAACTTGTGGCTGTTCTGGAGCCCAATACCCTGAACTATTTCATTTACCGGGGAGAAGCTTTTGGTTTTGGATTGTCGCTGCTTCAGGAATTCTCCTTGTATCTTGATATTCCACTGAAGGTCATTGCCTGCAGCACGGCGTCTCAAGCTTATTACTATCTTGATTATCATGTCGCCGATATCATGGCTTATAACCTGCCTGTAACACGACAGGGAAAAAACCTTGCCCAGTTCTCCTCCCCGCTCCTTGAGACAAATCTCGTATTTGTGCAACATACTCCGATCGTTGTCCCTTCCCTCGATGAGCTGAAAGAGGATACCGTTGTCGTTCAGAAAAATATTTTTTTTCAACCCCTGTATGACCGGTTTCTTTCAAAAACAGGCAGTAATGTTTACCTGAAAGAGGTTTCAGCCACCTTTGAAGAGCTTTTCCAGATGGTATCTACTGACTCCATCCGGCACACCCTCTGTCCAGAAAATCTGGCGATCGTATTGAGCCAGGTCTATCTCAATACAGATATCTCCCTGCCAGCCACCAGAAATTACCCGGTTGCCTGGGCATTGAACCATTCATCCGATTCATTGAGGGAGATCATTGACTATTGGCTCGATTCCATTGCCAATAACCGGTTACTCCCAAAAACCTTCCGGGAAATCTACCATAATCCACGGATAGTCAATCATTTCAGAAGCGATTATTTCTCCCTGATAAGCCACCGGATCTCCCCATGGGATGAACAACTTCAGCACTACAGCAAACTCTTCTGGTGGGATTGGCGGTTGGTTGCGTCACTGATGTATAGTGAATCCAATTTCATCCCCAACCTTACGTCACATAAAAATGCCTATGGCTTGATGCAGATGATACCCGAAACGGCAGAAATTTATGGACTGGATACCGCTTCAAATATCTCCCAGCAAATTATGGCAGGAGTCAAGTACCTGAAATGGATTGACCGGCAGCTACCCCCGGATATCAAGGATCCACGTGAGCGGGCAAGCTTCATTCTGGCAGCTTACAATCTAGGAATCGGTCGGGTTCTTTCCCTCCGGAAAAAAGCGGAAGCGTATGGAAAAGATCCTAACGTCTGGCATGGAAATGTGGAGTATTACCTTCTCCGGCGATCAGGTTCTGATCCTTATGGATATGCCGATACACTAAAGGAATTCCCCGTGAATTATTCCATGGATGGATATGTGGATGGGATCCTTAACCGATACTACCACTACCTGAACCTGCTTCCTGACTGAGATCGTTCAGAAAGAACCGGCAGGTTTCGCGAATGGACTCTTCCGGCATGATGAACTTCACTCCGATCCTCTCCCTGATTTTTTTATTGGTATAGGTATAAACCTGTGAAGTGGTGGTCGCCATTTCCCGGGTTATTTCCGGTTTCGAACGGGTTAAAAAGCTTCTGACTGCCTCGACCCTCCAGGCTATCCGGGTAAGAAAGGGAGAAACATCCACTGTCGGCGCTGGCCGGTCAAGATAGTGTGCCATCAACGTGAAAAGCTGCTGATAGGACAAGTTATCTGCAGATACAATAAACCGCTCTCCAAAAGCCTGTTGATCCATCACTGCGATCATTGCCCTGGAAACATCCCGGGCATCCACATACCCGTTGACACCCCGGGTATAATAGTTCAGTCCGTTGTAAACCAGCCTGAATAAGCCTGAGTTGTCGTTCCAGAATCCCGGACCAAGGATGACTGATGGATTGACGATAACAGCCTTCAGCCCTTCGGCAATACCCCTCCAAACCTCCCGTTCGGCTCCGTATTTGCTTTGTGAATAAACTGAATTCTTTTTTGATGGCACCCAGAAAGTGTCTTCATTACTCTCCCCGTCATTCTCTGCCCTGCCCAGCGTGGCCACTGAACTGACATAACAAAACTTTTCCACATCCCCTGCAAGAGCCAGATTGATCAGGTTTGCCGTCCCTTCAATATTCACCTTCATCATCTGTTGATGATCTTTCGGATAAAAAGAAACGATAGCCCCGGCATGAAAAACCTCTGATATTCCCTCCATCGCCTTCTCCATTGAGCTAAAATCCAGCAAGTCAGCTTTCACCCATTCGATATACGAAAAGATGTTGTCCGGACGATCCGTATAATAGGAGAATACCTTCTTGACCATCTCTTTTTTAAGGGGATTCCTGTAAATAGCGCGGACATGTTTCTCTGATCGTATCAGATCAATTAAGAGGTGCGAACCCAGCAAGCCTGTTCCCCCTGTCACAAGAACCATAAACATGTGTTTTGGACAAAAGTACACTTTCTGTTGTCTGCCTTCAATAATATTTGCATTTTTGCATATCAGAAAAAAACCAAAAAATCACACCATGACCAAGAAATTCTTATCCTTTCTTTTTATCGCCCTGACGATTGCATATGGTTGCAACCAGGCGCCAAAAGAGAACGCAGAAGAGGCGTCAGCTGACACTGTTCTGTTAACAGTTGCCACCTTTGATACATCAGCTTCGTATTATGTTGACCAGCCGGTTTGGATTGAAGGAACAGTTCTTCACACCTGCAAACATGGTGGCAAACGTATGTTCCTTGTTGACGGCAACGACAGCATTATGGTGGAAGTTACCACAGGTCCGGATATCGTGATGTTTGATGAATCCCTGGTGGGAAGTCGCGTGAATGTCCTCGGAATTTTAAAAGAGGAACGAATTGATGAAAAGTACCTCAATGAATGGGAAGCTGAATTAATGAAGCCTGCGGAAGAGAATCATGAAGCAGGAGTGCATGAAGGAACCAAAGGGCATGAAGAGCAACCGAAAGAGGCTAAGCTTGAACAGATCAATGCACTGCGAAATCAGATAGCATCCAGTGGCAGTGACCATATTTCACGGTACTCCATTGAAGCTATTTCATTTCAAGAGATTCCGACAGTGGAAGAAGAGATTGTGGTCGAAGAGGAATAACAAGGTAGACTTCACTGGTTAACTCTGCCGAACTTCTGTTCGCTGCCTCGATATTTTCTATTTCACACGATGAAACGAAAGACTTTACGACGCTGGAACAATGCCCTGCACAGGGATATCGGATACCTGGCAGTTGGCCTGACCATTATTTATGCCCTTTCAGGAATCATTCTGAATCATTTCAAATCGGGCGATTTTCAGCATCCTGATTATGGGAAACGTTATGAGGACTTTCAGGCAGAACTGCCTCCTTCCGGAGTAGCAGATAAAACGTATGTCTTGTCGGTCCTGAAGCAAGTTGGCGAGGAAAACGACTATAAAAGTCATGTTACAGGAAATGGTTATGTTCAGATTTTCTTTGACAGTGGATCTGTCTACGTTGACCTTTCCAATGGTCAGGCCAGCCTGGAGAAAAAAACGCCGCGTTACATCCTGAAAGAGTTTAACCTTCTGCATTACAACAATATCAAAAAATGGTTTACCTGGTTTTCTGATGTTTACGCTACCGCTTTGATAGTTCTGGCAATTACCGGGCTATTCGTTCTGCGGGGCAAAAATGGAATCATTGGACGCGGTGCCTGGCTCACCGCTGCAGGAATCCTCATCCCGGTAATCATCATCCTGCTTTACGCCTGATCCGGAACCCCGGATGATGGATGA
>JAFGNY010000329.1 GCA_016926765.1 Bacteroidales bacterium
AAAAAAATCTTCATTGCGCAGTTTGTCAAAGGGATGCACTACGGAGAGCTTAATTCATTAAAAAATTTTCCGTCGATTGAGCTGAAGCAATATGGGCTGGACTGTTTTATTGTGAATCAGCCTACCCGGCAGGATATTGATGCGGCAAACAGGGGGTTAACAGAGGTATCAGCAGTGATTGCTGAAAACAGGTTCGATATAGTGATTCTGGATGAGATTTGCATTGCCCTTCACTACAAACTTTTCGGGATAGAAGAAGTGCTTGAGATCCTGAAAACCAAACCCGAAGGGATGGAGATCATAATGACAGGCCGGTATGCCCCACAGGAATTAATTCAGATTGCCGATCTGGTTACCGAAATGACTGAAATAAAACATTACTACCAACAAGGAATAGAAGCCCGGGAAGGGATTGAATTTTAACTTAACAACAAAACAATGAATACAAACAACAGCGGTTTTAACACCAAATTAGTTCATGCAGGAGCCTTTGAAGATGAATTCGGAAGCGCTACCGTGCCCATTTACCAGACATCGACATTTAAGTTTAAAAATGCCCAGCACGGAGCCGATTGCTTTTCCGGAAAAAGTGACGGCTACATCTATACCCGTATAGGAAATCCAACGATCAGGGCATTTGAACAGAATATCGCGGCGCTGGAGAACGGCTATGACGGCATTGCCACCAGTTCGGGGATGGGAGCGATCACCAGTGTTTACATGGCATTACTTGGCGCGGGAAGCCACATTATCAGCTCCGGTGCGGTATACGGACCCGCCAGAGGAGTTCTCGAACAGGATTTCTCCCGGTTCAATGTGGAGGCGACCTTTGTCAATACCGCCGACCTTGAGCAGATCCGTTCAGCGATCAGGCCAAACACCAACGTCTTGTACATTGAAACTCCGGCAAATCCAACTATGGAGATCACAGATATCCGTGCCTGCGCAAAAATCGCACAAGAACACAATCTGATCCTGGTGGTCGATAACACCTTCTGCTCCCCCTACCTGCAAAAACCGCTGGATTTGGGAGCCGATGTCGTGCTTCACTCTATTACTAAATTCATCAATGGCCATGCGGATATTGTAGGCGGTGTGATCGTGACAAAAGATCCTGGGATCTATAAAAAGATCCGGCATTCGATGGTCTATATGGGATGCAACATGGATCCTACCCAGGCTTTTATGGTGTTACGCGGCGTGAAGACCCTGGCAATCCGTATCGACCGTGCTCAGGAAAGCGCCATGAAGGTTGCTCAATTTCTCCAATCCCATCCTGAAGTAGCCTGGATAAAATATCCCGGATTAACATCTCACCCGCAATATGAACTGGCTAAAACGCAAATGAACGGATTTGGTTCCATGATGAGTTTTGGATTGAAAGGTGGTTATGAAGCCGGGAAAAAATTGATGGACAATGTGCATCTTGCCACGTTGGCTGTCTCCTTAGGCGGTGTTGAAAGCCTCATTCAGCACCCCGCGTCGATGACGCATGCAGGCGTAAGCAGGGAAAATAAATTAGCTGCCGGGATTACTGATGATCTGGTAAGATTCTCCGTTGGAATTGAAGACGTTGAGGATATTATCCACGATCTGCGGGAAGCGTTGAAATAGGGCATTAGTTGTTCAAGGATTGTCCAGTCTTTCTTTGATGTTTGTCTAATGTTCCTTCGATATTCCTTCAGTCTTCCTTTAAAGTGCTCCCGACATGCTCCCGGGATGATTGGGAGATGGTACTATCCGAAATCCCTTACATGGAGATAGTTATTATATTAGGGTCACACCGGAAAAAAGAGAGAGAAAGAGTGAAGAACTGACCAGAGAAATAACGAATACCTGCGGGATCAACCTGGTGAAATCCGGGCTGACAGGTAAGACGGAGAACATCGGGGAGGTGAAACATAGATGAAAGTTTATTAATTTTGTATTAAATCCATGTACCATGACAACTCTTGAGATAAAAAATAACTTCCATCTGCTAATCGATAGCATTGAAAATGAGAATCTTCTTCGTAAGTTCTACGAGTTGATGTTACGAAAAAGAGCCTTGAAAGATGGGATTCTGTGGAATAAATTATCCGATGAGGAGCGGGATGAACTGTTATTGGCAAACGAGGAAAGCGAAAATCCGGATCACCTTATTTCGCATGATGAAATCAAGAAAAAGTATTCTGAATGGCTTTGAAAATTGTTTGGTCTAAACGGGCTTACCTGAAATTTGATCAAATCACCTCCCGTTTACTAGCCGAATGGGGAGAGAAATCCACCCGGGAATTCATTCACAAAGTCTTTGATTTCCTTGAAATTTTATCAGAATATCCTGAGATAGGATCCCTGGAGAATAAAGAGAAGAACATCAGGGGGTTTACTATCGTCAAGCAAGTTACTATGTTCTATCGGATCACAAAAGATCATATTGTCATCGTTTTATTCTTTGTGAACAGGCAGAATCCCGTAAAAAAAAGATTCTGACTCTTTATGGAAATATGATGTCCGTTACTCCCGGACACCTCCACTCTGAACTCCCGGCCATTGACCTGTTCCGGAAGATGGGTTACGGATACTATGATGGCTCCCTGGCCGATGAACGGGAAACCATCGGGGAAGCCATGGATCAGGTAAGTATCCATCAACTAATTCATGCTTTCATCACCGAAGAAGCAGAACCAACCTCAAAGGTATTTTTCAGATTATTGAATGAACCTTCCTTCCCGGTATTACTCAGCAGGAATTGAACAATCATCCGATAGACTTCCTGATTTTGCAGATT
>JAFGNY010000055.1 GCA_016926765.1 Bacteroidales bacterium
AAAATTGACCATCTTGACTACTACCATGGTCTCATGCAGGTATTCATCCACCTTTGACTGCAGGACGTCTTTCACTTGTTCCACCGTCATGTCTTTGATAAAAACCTTCCCGACAATTGGAAAATCAATATATCCCTCCGGGTCAACGGTATAACTGTTCAGGTAGATGGACGCATCATTCGTATACTGGTTGTAGTTCGCAGAAGAAACCATGTTAAAGAAGAGGTATGTTTTTTCATCCAGGCTGAAAATCCGGATATAGAGGTTGTCGTTTGGCTGGATCTTGTAATCCAGCGGCCGTTTGTTCACAAATTTGTCTGTGGTATCCTGCTCCTGCAGGGTTTGAAGGTATTTGATTTTTTTCTGGGGGACGCAGGAGGTAAAAATGAGCAGTATCAGGGCAATCAGGGCGATATAGTTGCCAGCGTGAAGGGATCTGTTGTTCATAGTTTCGTGAATAATGCCGGGCAAAGTTAGCGTATTTTATACGAATTGTTCAACTTTTATTCGTACTCTATCTAAATAAAGAGGGGAAAAGATGGGTTTTTGTTGCGGAAATCCTCATTGAACAGTTTCTCCAAGAAGGGTGGCGGAGGTAAAGGAGAAGACCTTCACCTGAACATATTCTCCGGGGCCAGCTGTTGTTTTGGGGAAAACGACGACTTTATTCTGGGAATTCCTCCCCATGAAGTGATCGGCCGATCGTTTTGAATTGCCTTCTATCAGGACTTCAAAGACCCGGCCAAGATCCTGTTTATTGCTTTCAAACGACAGTTTTTGCTGGAGGCCGATCACTTCGGTCAGTCTCCGTTCTTTCACCTCCCTGGGTACATTGTCCTTCAGGGTTTTGGCTGCCGGCGTCATGGGCCGCTCAGAATAGTTGAACATGAATGCATAATCAAATTTCACCTGCGCCATCAGGGATAAGGTTTCCTGGTGATCCTCTTCGGTTTCGTCGCAGAAGCCGGAAATGATATCAGTAGAAATGGCGCAACCGGGAATGACGTTACGGATGGTCTCAACCCGTTCCAGGTACTCTTCACGCGTATATTTTCTGTTCATCCGAGAGAGTACACGGTTGCTCCCCGATTGTACAGGAAGATGGAGCGCCCGGCAGATAGTAGGATGTATGGCAATCGTTTCCAGCAATTCGTCGGAGATATCTTTCGGATGAGAAGTGGCAAACCGGATCCTGAGAAGAGGATTGATTGATGCAATCCGGTCCAGTAAACGGGCAAAGTTGATTTTATCATTTCCTTCATTCGAACGATAGGAATTAACGTTTTGTCCCAACAAAGTGACTTCCCGGAAGCCCTGGCCGACCAACTCCTGCGACTCCCGGATGATTGATCTGGCATCCCGGCTTCGCTCCCTGCCACGCGTAAAGGGAACCACACAGTAGGAACAGTAATTTTCACAGCCGCGCATGATGGAGATGTACGCTGAGACACCGTTGCTTCCCAATCTGACGGGCGTGATATCGGCGTAGGTCTCTTCCAGCGACAACAGGGTGTTCACCCCACGCTGACCCGATTCAACCTGATCAAGCAGCCGCGGTAAATCACGGTATGCATCAGGCCCGGCGATGATATCCAGCAGATGTTCTTCTTCTAGAAGTACATTCTTAATCCGGTCGGCCATACAGCCTAACAAGCCAATCGTCAAATCCGGCTTCTTCTTCTTAAAGACCCGGATCTGCTGCAGGCGTTTCTTTACCCGCTGCTCAGCATGATCGCGGATTGAACAAGTGTTCAGTAAAATAATATCAGCAGATTGGATCGCCCTTGTGATAAGGTAGCCATGTTCGGTTAAAACAGATGCAACAATCTCACTATCAGAAAAATTCATCTGACAACCATAGGTCTCAATGTATATTTTTTTGCTACTTAAAGAATCCATGTTTAACCTTTTACCCTAAAACCTGATCAATGTGAAAAAACGGGAGCAAAGGTACGTATTAACTTTATTGTCTTACTTTTGTAGCCGGATTTGGGATTCAAAACGGACAAAAAAATGTCGAAAAACCTTGTAATTGTTGAGTCTCCGGCCAAAGCCAAAACGATAGAAGGGTTTTTGGGGAAGGAGTATCAGGTAAAATCCTGTTTTGGCCATGTCATGGATCTGTCTAAGAAAGATCTGGGTGTGGACATAAACAAAGGATTTCTTCCAAAGTATATTATCTCACCGGAAAAAAAGAAGTTGGTATCAGAACTGAAAAAACTTGCTGGTGAAGCTGAAACTGTTTGGTTAGCCTCTGATGAGGACCGAGAAGGGGAAGCAATCGCCGCGCACCTGATGGAGGCTTTGAGTATCACTGAATCGAAGAGCCGCAGAATTGTCTTTCATGAAATCACCAAACCTGCCATTCTGGAAGCGATCGAACATCCCAGAGGAATCGATCGTGATCTGGTGAATGCCCAACAGGCACGGCGGGTGCTTGACCGGTTGGTAGGTTTTGAACTTTCTCCCCTCCTCTGGAAAAAGATCAAACCAGCTCTTTCAGCGGGGCGGGTTCAATCGGTAGCAGTACGCTTAATTGCCGAGCGGGAAGAAGAAATCAAAAATTTCCAGTCGGTCTCCTCCTTTCGGGTTGCCGGGGATTTTATTGTTGCCAACGCAGAAAAGCTTATTCCAGTACAGGCTGAACT
>JAFGNY010000330.1 GCA_016926765.1 Bacteroidales bacterium
CCAGTTGGAGACGAAGGTAAAGGTCCAGAAAGCGGAGGTGGGTGAGTAGGTCAGCATATCCCCGTTCCCTACGGCATAGGGTTCAGGAACCTTCAGGATGCCGCAGTACATCGGGGCGTAGCAGTTGGTATATGTGTCGTCCACACTGAACCAGAAGATCCCTCCGATCGGATCGGGCAGCCAGTTCCGGGCCTGGGCGACGAAAACGAATCCGGTTTGCTGGGTGGAGGTGGCTCGTTCATGGCAGTAGTTTACGCTGTCAACTGCCCAGGTCATCGGGCGCCAGCGGTAGGGCGACTCAAAAGGTCCTCCGCCGAAATCATTGTTCATATCCATGGAGGTTCCTTCATAGTGGTCGCGCATCAGGTCCATAACCTCTTTCACAGTAACCTCATGATCGGGTTTAACCCATAAGGGCATCCGGTTGGTGGCGTATCCGTTGTCTCCATGGTGAATCTCACCACGTGCATACGATTCATACTGGCCCAGGTTTGAATTTACCCGGTTGAACATGGCATACACCCTGGCTTCACAGAAACGTGCCCCGCCGAAAGTGACTGGTGCATAGGTGTCGGAGAAGCTGAAGTCCTTGTCTTTCCCATCGAACCATCCTTTTTTACGTGCGAAGGAGATGACATCGGGGGCGTTGTAGCAGGTTGCACTCTGGTCATCCCAGTTGTTCGCTTTCTGGTAAGGGAACGTAGTGATACGGGCCTGGTTCGCATGACCGCAGATATACCCGTCGGGGACCTGCAGGGCAACCCAGACGGCTCCCTTTTCTCCTTCACCCCTGCCGATGATTTCCATGATCCACACTTCGTTTT
This sequence comes from Bacteroidales bacterium, assembly GCA_016926765.1. Taxonomy (GTDB): domain Bacteria; phylum Bacteroidota; class Bacteroidia; order Bacteroidales; family FEN-979; genus QYOJ01. The sequence goes on from JAFGNY010000330.1 coordinate 825, forward strand.
TATCGGAGATGGAGAAGGATTCGCCTTCGCTGGCATATCCGTATTGATCCATCAGGTCGGCAATGATATGGATGTAATCCCGGGCCGAAGTAGCTCGCTGAAGGCCGAGATAGATCAGGCTGCCATAATCCATGATGGCCCCTTTCTGATGGTGCAGCTCTTCCCGGCCGCCATAGGTGGTCTCTCCAACGGCGACCTGATTCTCGTTCATGTTTCCTACCACTGAAAAGGTATGTCTGACCTGGGGAATCTTCCCCATTGGTTTGCCGGTATCCCATTCAATCACATCCAGCATGGTTCCTTCAGGATAGTCGGCTGCCGGCCAGAAATAGAGTTCTCCGTACAGGACATGGGAGTCGGCCGAGTAGGTGATCATAGTAGAGCCATCTGCCGTGGCTCCTTTGGTAAACAGGAAATTCGTACAGGCAGTTGTGCCGGCGTGGATGCCAAGCATCAGGATCAGTGCAACGCAACGTATTTGAAGAGGGGTCTTTTTCATAATGATCGTTTTAAGTTGGCGCAAAGGTAAAAATCCTCGTTGAAACTGCCAAGCTTCGTCTATGCTTTTAAGCCACTGGTCGAATTCACCAGGCGGGCATGAATATCTTCGGAAATCACCGTACCTTTGTGGTTCAAGAACCGTAAAAAGATGAAAACACCCCCCCTGATTTTCCTGATCGCTCTGATATCCACATTGGCATCAGCTCAGTCAGATACGATCAGTAACAAGCACCGAAAGGAGAGAAATGTACTCCTGGACTTCGCTGCCGCCTATTCGATGCCCTTTGGCCATTATGCCTCCCCCGACACAACGGAAGATCTGTCAGGTTACGCTGAAGGAGGTTTTTCGTTGCAATTTTCCGGCACATGGCTTGGAAAGCGGCACCTGGGCCTCTCTGCTACCTACTGTTATCAACGGAATGCACTGCAAAAGGCCGTGGAATTTGTCAAGCCCGACGGCCATGATTATTTTCTTGGGACAAAGCCCTGGTCAAACCATTACCTTCTGGCAGGACCTGCGTATGCGAACACATTCGGCAGGTTTTTCTTTCTATCCAAAATCCAGGCTGGTGTGGTTTTATCTTTTAGTCCCAACTTTACTATGTCTATGCCCGAAAATCAGGCAGATTCAACCAGCCCGCCCTCAACTTACCAAAGTGGCGGGGCAGGAACCGGAGTCGCTTTTCAGGTGATGGTTGCAGGGGGGTACCAGATCACTAAAAAATTGGCGATTACACTGAATCTGACTTACCTGGGAGCAAATGCGAGTCGTAAAAAAGATTATTATGTAAGTAGTTATTATTACGACCCGGAACTGAAACAATGGATTTTAGTTTGGCAAGGCGGGGAATTTACAATTAAAAAGAAGATTTCAACGTTTAATGTTGGAATCGGAATCAGTTTCCGGTTATAACTTGTCATCAGGCCGTCTATGATTAAAAAATGGTATCTTTTGGTTATTCTCTTTGCTATACCAGGGATTGCACTTTGCCAGGTCAGCATCAGAGACTCCTCCATCGCAATCCCCATGATTTATGCGACTTACAGTTATCAGTTTCCGGGCGGGGACCTGGCTGACCGTTTTGGCTCGAACTCCAGCATCGGAGGCGGGTTTCTTGTGAAGACCAAATCCAACTGGATGATCGGGGTCGAAGGAAATTTTCAGTTTGGAAGCTCGGTGAAGAACCAGGACAGTCTTCTCACCACCATCTCCACACCGGAAGGATACATCATCGATGCCAACGGGAAGATTGCCGACGTGATCCTGTATATGCGCGGTTTTAGTTTTTTTGGCTCGTTCGGTAAACTGTTTCCATGGGTAGGCCCCAATCCCAACAGCGGATTCACCCTGATGGCAGGAGTCGGCTACCTGCAAAACAAAATGCGAATCCTCAATCCCGATAATACTGCTCCTCAGTTACAGGGGGATTACAAAAAAGGATATGACCGGCAGAATGGCGGGATTGCCCTAACAGCCTCTGTCGGATACCTTTTTTTGAGTAGTAGCCGGCTGTTGAATTTCAGCCTGGGATTTGAGTTCATACAGGCATGGACTAAGAGCAAACGGGCGGTGGATTTCAATACGGGACAGCCTGATCCTGCAACGCTCTCCAGCCAGTATTACGGCATCAAGGCAACATGGAATATCCCATTATACAGGAGAAGCCCGAAAGAATACTACCTCTATTAGATTTTCGATTGATCGATTTTCGATTTTCGATTAAATTTCCGTATTTCGTATTTCCGTATTTCGTATTTCAATTTTTACTCCCAATTGCCAACACACCACGATGAGTACCCTGTACACCCTCAGTATCCTCCTCTATGGTCTGGCGATCCGGATTGCCGCGCTCTTCAGTCCGAAAGCACGCCAGTGGGTAAGTGGGCGAAAGGGGCTCTTCAGAGAACTGGATAACTGGCTTCAATCGAACGGGAAAAACGGCATCGAAGGCTGGAAAGGGACTGTTTGGTTCCATTGTGCCTCCCTGGGTGAGTTTGAGCAGGGCCGCCCGCTGATCGAAGGCTTCCGGGAACTTTATCCCGGATACCGAATCCTTCTGACCTTTTATTCTCCCAGCGGATATGAGGTGAGAAACCGGTATGAAGGAGCTGACGGGGTATTTTACATGCCCCTCGACACACCCGGGAATGCGAAAAGATGGATCAGCCGAGTGAACCCGACACTGGTTTTTTTTATCAAGTATGAATACTGGTTTAACTTCCTGAATGAATTGAACCGGAAACATGTTCCTGTGTTTATCGTGTCAGCCATCTTCCATCCTGATCAACCTTTCTTCAAACGCTATGGCGGCTGGTTCAGAAAACAACTGAACCATGTTTCCTGGTTTTACCTTCAGAGTGAGGATGCCAAAACGCTGGCGGAGTCGCTGAATCTCAGCAATTTCACCATCACGGGAGATACGCGTTTTGACCGTGTATGGAGTATCAGGGAACAACGACAGCCCTTCCCTTTGATAGAAAAGTTTGCCGGGGATTCACGCATCTTTCTCGGAGGAAGTACCTGGGAACCGGATGAAGAACTGATTCTCCATCTCATCAACCAACATTCTC